>JAZSRN010000022.1:0-9207 GCA_045538535.1 Candidatus Gastranaerophilaceae bacterium
TTTCAACTGGGCCACTTGCGGAATCGCTAGACGCTTGCGTCTACTCTCCCCTCCACATCGAACAATACTCAAATTGTTCTCGTGGAGTCCTTGCCACAAGGGCGCACCATAACTATTAAATTTTCAACTGGGCCACTTGCGGAATCGTTAGACGCTTGCGTCTACTCTCCCCTCCACATCGAACAATACTCAAATTGTTCTCGCGGAGTCCTTGCCACAAGGGCGCACCATCGAAATTGAATATTTAATTTTCAATACTCTTATTCTATATTAAACACTTTTAACTGTCAATAAAACTTTTTGTTATTGTTTGTTAAGATATGTAAATAAGGTGTAAAGACTTTTGTAGTAGTCGTTTCCGCTATTTTTATTGTTTGCAAATATAAGAATTAGGCAATTTTATATATAAAAAGTATTTAATATATATATAATACAAATTAGGAGAGTATATGGGTTTACGTAACCTTGGCGACAGTTTAATGAAAATAGGGCAAGCTTTTATGCAAATAGGCGTTGCCGGGCATGCTTTCCATGCCGCAACTCGTTCGTCTTGTTGTCACAATGATAGTATATTTATGCGTGGCAGATGTAATGGCGGTTTTCCTATGTATGGCATGTATTCGGGTGGAATGTCTGGAATGCCTGGTATGGATTATTACCAAAATCAATATATGACTCAAGCGGCTTATAACGATGCTTACATGCAAGGTTATATGCTTGCTCAGCGAACTGCAGCCGATTTTACGATGCCATATTCTTCAACATTGCAATCTCTTCAAGTTTCTAAAAATCCTACGGCTGATGCGGTAGATAAAGATTTTGATACAACACAAGGCAAGGCTTTAGATGAAGCGACTGTCAAATTGTCTCAAGAAGGTGCTGATGAAGAAGTACACGTTATTTCTGATTATGCTGATAGTAAAAAAACTGATAAGGAACAACATGCTGAATACAGAGCTGATTTGACTAATTTGGGCAAATCATATTTGAAAACTGTTGAAGGGCAAGATGGTGATGGATATATTGATGAAGCCGAATGGGTTAAATATATTCAAAAAGATGTTGAAGAAAATGCAAGTGAAGGTTTGACAAAAGAAAAAGCCGCAAGTATTGCAAAAATTCAATTTAAGTCTTTAGATCAAAACCAAGATGGAAAATTGGATTATAAAGAAACGGCATCTTTGATGTATGCAATGGATTATGATTATTCAACTACGGGTCAAAATAAGGTTGATGGTAAAATTACAGGTAAATCATTCCAACAAGTTCAAGCACAAATGGGCGATGCCTCGTTAAATGATACGTTTGCTCAAGCTTTGCAAAAAGGTTGGAAATATTTGTTTGGTTCTGATGAGAATTCGTAATTAGTACTTTAAAATACTATCAAATATTGACCAGTCAAATTTATTGTCGTTTACTTTTTTAGTTGTTATCTGAGTGTTTTGGGATTGAAGTTTCTCAAATTGAGTTTGCATATCTGTACAATCAAGACTAAGTATAGGCAAATTATAATCATTAGCTAGTTTTTCAACTTTGATATCGTAATTTATTGCAAGAGTTTTCGTCGAAGATTTTATTGCGATTAGTAACGCGTGAAATCTCATTGCGATAAGTGTTTCTGAGCTTGAAATTTTTTGGATTATTTTTTCGTTATCACAGTTTGCAACAACTTTAGAAGTGATGTTTTTTGCTTTTGATTTTAATAGAGTGTTAAATTTTTCGCAGATTGGTAAATCTATATTATCTTGTAGAGAAAGTATTTCAATCTCTTTGTTTTGATAATTGTTAATAATATTGTCTGCCAAAATATCCAAAAAATCATCGGTTAATGTTGAAAAATCTCTTAGTTGAACTGTTACGACGTTTCTTTTTTGTGGTTTAGGTATTTCAACGGAAAAAATAGGATCACAAACTTCTGTAGCTTTTATGTCCCAAGAATTTAGTAGCTTGAGACTGTTTTTATCACGAACGGTTACCATGTCACAAGATTTGAGCAGTTTTCTAACGATAATTTGTGAAAGTTTGGAGTTGAGCGGGCCTATGCCTTGAGCAAAAATTATCGTTTTTTTCTTTAAAATTTGCGCTAAGGAAATAATGAGCGAATAGTAAAGTAAACTTTTCAAGCTGGTCACATCTTGTAGAAGGCTTCCACCGCCGGAAATTAGAATGTCGGCATCTTTAAGTGTATGTAAAATGTTTGAAATATCAAAAGTTTGAACGGTATTTACATTGTTTTTTTTGTGCGTAAATTCGGGGTCAAAAGTTATTACGGTGCTTTCAATTCCTCGCGATTTGAGATAATCTACAAGTACGGATAATATGGCTTCGTCTCCAAAATTTTTAAATCCGTAATATCCCGAAATTACAGCTTTGGTCATTTCTGAAAAACCTCATTTACACACATATATGTCGGGATGGATTTTATTGCACCAATACCTTTTGCCTGTAAGCCTGCTGTAATTGCGGCAAGTTTTGTGGATTCTATTGCGGACATGCCATGTGTTATTCCGTGTAAAAATGCGCCGTTAAATACGTCTCCTGCGCCGGTTGTGTCAATTACTGATTTGGTATAAAATTCCGTAAATACAATGTTCCCGTTGTTGCCTGTGTAATAGCCTCCTTTATCGGTTGCTTTAATTACAACTGTAGAAACACCTCTGTCCCACAAAGATTTGATTATGTTTTCGACGGAATTTAACTCTAATACGTTGAGAGTGTCATATTTTGTGTTTAAGAACAATATATCAACATTTTCAATTACGGACTCAAAATTTTGTTTTGCATCTTGAGGAGTCATTAAAGCTTCGTTATAATTTGGGTCGTATGCGGTCATTATATCGTTTTCTTTCGCTATTTTAAAGGCGAATGAAACGGCTTCTGATGCAGACGGCGAAAGGCATTGCGTAATTCCTGAAGAATAAATTATTTTTGTTTGTTTTAAATAATCTTGAGAAATATCATCGATTGATATTTTTGAAGGTGCAATTTTTTTCGTATAATAGACGACTTCTTTTTCTTCAATGTTTGGACGTGCGATTAAATAAAGCCCGTTAGGTTCATTGGTAATTTTAACTTGTGAAATATCCAATCCTTCATCTGTCCAATTTTCAAGAAGAAAATTTTTGAAAGCATCATCTCCAATTTTTGTAATAAATCCTACTTTTGAACCTAATCTTAATGCGGCAATAGCTGATGCAAGGCAATCTCCGCCGTAGTATTTGTTAAGCGATTGTGCGAAAGATAACTTTGTATCGGTAGAAAGTTCAACAAGAGCTTCACCTATTGCGATTATGTCGAATTTTGTATCCATCTATTAATTATCCTTTTAGTTCATTTAATGCTTTTTTAATTCTAGTTGTAATTTCATTATAGCTTAAATTTTCGTATAAATCTCTGCCTATTCCGACTGCTAAGGCTCCGGCGTCTAAATAATCTTTAGCTTGGGTTAATTGCACGCTGCCAAGTGGAATTACATTTAAAAAAGGCATAGGTCTTAGCAGATCTTTAATATACAATGCGCCTCCCATTGGGGTTACCGGATAAATTTTTACTAAAGAAATTCTTGATTTCCATGCGTTATAAGCTTCATTAGCAGTAGAAGTTCCGGCAATATACGGTATTTGTTTATCTTTTGAAAATTTCACAAGATTTGTATGGAATATTGGCGAGGAAATGATTTTTGCGCCGTAATCCATAGCCGCTTTAGCTTGTAGAGATGTAATTATACCCCCTGCGCATACTGTTGCGAGTTCAGAGATTTCTGCTATTGCCTCAAAACTGGTTGGGTTTTCGACATTGATTTCCAGAATTTTTATGCCTCCTTCAATCAATGCTTTTGCTGTATCAATCGTTTTTTGTTTGTCTAAATTCCTTAATACAGGGAATATTTTTTCTGTTGATAATGTTTTAATTATGTTTTCTTTCATTACAAACTATCCTTTTTTTGTAATTTATTATATCATAAAATTAAGATTGGGAGAAGTTTTGTAATGGCAAGTGTAAAATCATTAATAAAATCTAAAAGTTTTTTCATATATTCGTTTTTAATTTATATATTTTTAGTTTTTGTCATGTTGATATTTTCGTGGAAGTTTGTTGAACTAAAAGCATACAATCACATGGTAAAAACTTATTCTGCCCAAAAAGTCGCTCCTAAAGATACGGTTTTGATTGTAATAGATGATAAAGCGGTTGCAAAACACAGATGGCCTTGGAAGCGAGAATTGTACGGCGAAATTTTTGAATATTTGCATGACTATGCTGAACCGGAGTTGATTGGTTTTGATGCAGTTTTGGCCTCAACTGATGCAGAAAATCCGGATTCTGATGAAAAATTATACAAGGCGATAAAGCCTATGGAAAATTTAACGGTTGGGTTTAGTCCGTTATATCCAAATTTTGAAAATAAACAACAAGGAGAAATTTATTTAAATAATTTTGCCAAAAGATTTGCTTTAGATATTTCAGATGATTCTTCATACTTTGTAGATACTTTTTATAAAAGTATAAACTTAATGCCGGTTAATTATTTTAATTCAATCCATCATGTCGGTACGGTTAATGTGGTTCGAGACGGTGACGGATGCTTAAGGCAAACTATATTTTTGTCGAAAGTTGGGGAGAATTATTATCCTTCTTTAGCGTTAAGTATGTTTATTCAAAAACATAAAATCAAGAATATAAGTTTCAAAGATGAAAATATTGTTTTAGATGATATAAACTTAACAATTCCTACGAGTCAGTCAGGCATGGGGCTTCGTAGTTATATGAAATTTTATCCTATATTAAAGGATTCAGAGTATTCGCACATAAAATATTCCGCCGGAGATATTTTGGAGTCGTTAGAACAGTTGAAACAAGGAAAAACTCCTATAATTAATCCTGAAGTTTTTAAAGGCAAAGTGGTATTTGTCGGTGCGAATGCAAAAGCTACAGCATTGGGCTTGGAAGATGCTATGCAAACGCCTATGATGAGTCGTCATCCGGGGGTGGATATTGTTGCTACAACTTTTGATAACTTAAACAATAATGAGTTTATTCGTTTAAGTTCTTCGATGCAAGATTTGGGCATAATATTTATTTTAGGTTTCATTACTTATGTTTTGATTTATAGATTTGCTTTTTTGAAATCGTTGACCCTAATTTGTTTATTAGGAATTTTGTATTATATGTTTGCGGTATTTTGTTATAAAAACAATTATGCAATAAACGTAATTACTCCTTTGGCAATTCAATTGGTTACTATGGTATTTGCGTATTCATATCGTTTTATTCTTGAAGGACGAAATAAGGAAAAAATTAAAAATGCAATGGGGAAATATCTTTCTCAAGATGTAATGAAAGATGTTGTCAAAAATATTGACGATATTAAGTTGGGTGGTAAAAGAGCAAATGTAACCGTTCTTTTTGCGGATATAAGAGGTTTTACAAGTATGAGTGAAAAAATGTCTGCAGAAGAAGTTTCGGTAATATTGAACGAGTATTTTTCAGAGATAGAACCAATCATTACACGTCATAACGGAGTAATAAATAAATTTATTGGCGATGCTGTTATGGCGATTTTTGGCGAACCTATACCTGATAGTAATCATGCGCAAAATTCTGTCCGTTGTGCTTGTGAGATGTTAGAAAAAGTAAAAGAATTGCAAGTTAAATGGCTGAGTGAGGGTAAACCTAAAATTGATATAGGTGTCGGGATTAATACAGGCGAGGCTTTTGTTGGAAATATCGGTTCTGAAAAACGTCTTGAATATACCGTAATCGGGGATACTGTCAATTTGGCAAGTCGTATAGAAAGTTATAATAAAGTTTATAAAACCCATTTTTTGATAAGTGCAACGACTTTTGATAAAGTTTCTGATATTGTTGAAACTGTAAAAATTAGTGATGTGCAAATTCGTGGGAAAGAAAAACACATGGATTTATACGAGGTTTTGAGGCTAATTTGATATGCTAGAAGATTTGGATAAATTAAAGTTAGCAATTGAAGTTGAAGTAGCACACCGCTATATTGATATTCATGGCAAAACTCAGCCCTTTTCCAAATTTATAAAAAGTGTGGTTTTAAAAGAGTACAACAAGTCCAAAAAAAATCCAAAATGGGCAGTTTTATTGGAAACATTTGAACATTACCCTTACGCAACCGTAAACGAAAGGCGTAGAGCAATTGATACTTTGATAAAAGTTTTAAAATCTGAAAAAAATTCGTCTTCAGAGTCGTCTGTGAATAATGCTCCGGTAAAATATAATTCACCAAAAGAAATGGATGTTACTTATATAAAAGGTGTTGGCCCAAAAGTTGCATATAAGTTTAATAAATTAGGGATTTATACTGCTTATGATTTAATTATGTATTTGCCGAGAAAACATATAGATTATTCTTCGCGTACATTAATAAGACATTTAAAAGAAGGCATGACAACAACTGTTTTTGGATATATAAAATCGGTTTCGTCCTTCAATAGTAAAAGCAAACTTTCGGTTACAAAAGTAAAGGTTGAAGATGAGAGCGGTATTTTAGACTTAAGTTTTTTTAATGCAAATGCAAATAAATTTATGCAAGAAAGATTGCGTGCTCAATTTCCATTAAATGCCGGAATAATGATTTCCGGTGTTGTTAAGCTTAATAATTATGATAGAAAATTGACATTTGATAAGCCTACTTATTCAATAATGACGGCAGATTTTTTAGAAAATTCTTCTTCTAATTTAAATTTAGGAAGAATTGTTCCGCTTTATACCGTTTCCGATTCATTGAGCGTGAAAGTTTTGCGTAGAGCTATTTTTAATGCTATTGAATTGTTTAAAGATAAGATAGAAAATGTTTTGCCGGATTTTATTATTGAAAAATACGGATTGATGCAAAAAAGTGAAGCAATTCAAAAGATTCATTTTCCCGACACAATGGAAAATCTTGAAAGAGCAAGGTTTTCGCTGATTTTTGAAGAGTTGTTTTTAATTCAATTGAAACTTTTAAGATTACGCAATAGTGAAACGGATTTGGCGGATGCTTTGGCCCTAAAAGTTTCACAAAATGGATTGGTTCAAAAATTTATCAACTCATTGCCGTTTGAGTTAACTGGTGGACAAAAACGTGCAATAAATGAAATTTTGAACGATTTGAACTCAAATGTTCCGATGGCACGTTTATTACAAGGTGATGTAGGTAGTGGCAAAACCGTTGTCGCAACAATAATGTTATTGGCTGGTGTGGAAAATGGCTATCAAGGTGCATTTATGGCTCCGACCGAAATACTTGCGCAACAACATTATAACAATCTTGTGAAATGGCTTACTCCGCTTGGTTTGTCCGTAGGTTTGTTTTTGGGCTCTCAAGGTAAAAAAGTTCGCGAAAAATTCCGTACAGATTTATTGAATGGACAAACAAATATTGCGGTTGGTACCCATGCCTTAATTCAAGAAGGAGTAGAATTTAGGAATTTGGGTGCTGTAGTTGTGGACGAACAACACCGTTTTGGTGTCAAACAGCGTAATGTTCTTCGTAAAAAATCTAATAATCCTCAAATGTTAACCATGACAGCAACACCAATACCAAGAACGTTGGCGTTAACTGTTCATGGAGATTTGGATTTGACAATTATAGATGAGTTGCCAAAAGGGCGTAAACCGATTAAGACTGCAATTACCGGTTCGCATAGAGCCGTATATGATTTAATTAGAAAGGAAGTAAATTCCGGACGACAAGCATATATTGTTTATCCGTTGATTGAAGAAAGTGAAACTCTCTCTGCAAGAGCGGCAACAATTGAAGCTGAAAAATTACAAAAGGATGTGTTCCCTGAATTTAAAATAGGTTTGTTGCATGGTAAATTAAAGAATACTGAAAAAGAAAAAGTCATGGATGATTTTAAAAATAATCATTATGATATTTTGGTATCAACAACAGTTGTTGAAGTAGGGGTTGATGTGCCAAATGCCACAGTAATTGTAATTGAAAATGCAGAAAGGTTTGGTTTGTCGCAACTTCACCAATTGAGAGGACGGGTTGGACGTTCTGATTTACAATCTTATTGCGTTTTGGTTACAGCTTCTCGTTCTCAAGAAACAAGGGCGCGATTGAATGTTATGGCCGAAACTAATGATGGTTTTGTTATTGCAGAAAAAGACCTAGAGCTTCGCGGGCCGGGAGAGTTTTTAGGAACGCGTCAAAGTGGTTTGCCGGATTTGATTATTTCAGATATTGTTCGTGATGCAAAAGTGCTGGAACTTGCTCGTAGTGAAGCTTTCGACTTTTTAAAAACATATTGTATTGATGATTTTCCAAAGCTTAAATCGGTTTCTTCGATTGAGCTTTTTGGCGGGCTAGATATTTAAAGTATTAATATTTGTGAAATTGTTGTTATTTTTTTGATTGTTGATAAAATTTATTTATATAGGATTAAATGGAGATTTTATTATGAATAAATTGATGTTTTTATTTTTTGTAACATTGTGTTTTTCAGCATGTGCAACAAGCATGCTTCCGGCAAATGCGTCACAAGATACATATAAAAATTTAACGGTCATGTCTCAAACCGGTAACAAAAAGATGGAAAATGCCGTTATACAGCTAGATAACGCACAGTTGGAATTGCGTAATGAATTATTGCAAAATCGTGCAAAATTTGCAGATACGGATGCTAAATTTCAAACTTTAAAAGCGCAACGTAAAGAATTAAAAAAAGATGTGAAAAAACTAGAGAAAAAAATAAAATGGATTGATAGACGCAAAGATGCAATACGTAAAAATATTGTGTCGTTATAATAATGTGAATTTTTGTGAACTGCGGAAACTATTCTGGCGCAAGCCTTTCGGCCATGACTAATAATTAAAAGTTAAAAAAATAAAATAAACGCTTGAAACTAAAAAATGTTTGTTTTACTATTACAGATGTGCCCAGAACGGACACGTTGAACATTAAAAGTTTATTAAAAAGCTTGTTAATAGAAAGTTTTACACCTCTTAACCACAAGAAATAAAAAAAGTCAAAAAAGGTATTGACACAAAAAAATATTCGTGATAGATTAAGAGATGTCGAAAAAATAAGCCGACGAAATAAATAGCTTAAAAAGAATTAACCCGTAGAGGGTAAGAATAGCAAGGCGAAAGCAACCAGAGCGAGTAACCGAGACCCCAAGCACTTAGCTAATGGTATGTAAAGATTATTAGAGTAAGCGAGATTGGAAGCGCCGAACGAGAAGAAGGCG
>JAZSRN010000070.1:0-4783 GCA_045538535.1 Candidatus Gastranaerophilaceae bacterium
ACAGTAAATAACAGTGATATACAACAACAAGAAAGGAGTCAAAAATGACAAAAAATTGCAAAAATCAAGAAGTAATTAGTCCTTCTGTCATCGCGCACTTGTTGCGCGATCTGTATTCACCGACATCGTCGAGAAAAGATCTCGGCAGGGGGGCCGCGATGACACATCGTGGATTTACTCTAGCCGAGGTCCTTATTACCCTAGCAATCGTAGGGGTAGTAGCGGCGATTACGATGCCGGCGTTGATTGCGAATATTCAAGAACGAGTAAAAACCGCTCGTATCCAAAACATTACTCAAAAATTCGGCAAAGCAACGGATAAGATGAAATCTTTGTCAACCTTAGGCGGTTACGCAACAACGATGGATTTTGTCAACGAACTACAAAAACATTTAAAAATCGCAAAAGTTTGTACAAATGATAAACTAACCGAATGCTGGCCAACCGAGAAGGTAATCATAAACGACGAAGGCAAAGAATGGGAAATCTCAAAAACCACAACGGGTAAACAACTAAAAATGACTAATGATGACACCCACGAATACGGTGATACTGTAGGTATAGTTACTGCAGACGGCACAGCAATGATATTAACCTACAACGCAAAATGCGATATTGACGAAGTTCCAATTACTTGGTTAAACAATCAATCAAGTACATCTGGTTGCGTAGCCGCAGTGTTCGACTGGAACGGCTCCAAAATGCCAAACAAACTATCTAATGACGTCATAACCTTCAACTCCGGTGGCCTAGGTGATGGTTGCGCTTTTAAACTTGGCGATACTTGTTTTAAAGCGCCACAATTGGCAAACAAACCACTTACTTATACAGAGTGTATGGCTCAAAAAGATGCCCTTGGCCTTGATTACTGTTACAATGGAAACGACTATTATGCTGGCGCAGCCGCAATGTGCGGAGGCATAGCAAACATGGCAAGTGGAAGCGATGTAGCTGCGATAGCAAGTGATATATACGGTAAAGCCATTGGATCAGGGTCTGACCTATCAAGTAGTGCCGGGAAGACATATAGCTTATCTATTGGAACTAAATATGGCTTTCCAGATGCTAACTCAGAGTCGTTTTGGGTTTGGTATGGACATGAGGAAAGTGGTCTTTACGCACGTGGTCGTCGTTTCGAATCTACGAGTACGAACTGGAGCACCGGCTATGGCCGATACGCCAGCAGCGGCTTAGTGTTATGTAAAGGTGATTAGCTCGGTTACAAACGTGTCATCGCGGCCTTTGTGTCGCGATCTGTACTCACCGATATCGTCGTAAAGAGATTCTGAAACAAGTTCAGAATGACAAATTAATATTGACCGCATCCCACCTAACTACCAGTTTTGAGAGGAACCCCCCCCATCGTCGGGGCACGAAGGCTGCGGTCTGTTCTTATATATTTTTTAAAACGATATAAAGATTAGATAAAGAAATCCCATTTTGCCATTATTTTAATTTATAATGTAACTATAGATTAGAAAAGTAATGGAGATATGAACATGGAAACAGTTAACGAAATCCTTTCAAAGTTAGAAAATGCAGACAATACAGTGAAAAATGAACTTGAAAATAAATTGGTTAGTATAGGTACAAAAGTTCTTCCGGAACTTGTTAATAAACTTCAAGTTGTTAAAGGTGTAAAACGTGGTGTTGTTGCGATGACTTTGATTAGAATTGGTAGTCCTTCGGTTCAATATCTTAAAAAAGCGGCTCAAGATAATAAAGATTTTGAGTGGGTGGCAGAATACTTGATTAGAGAAATCGAATGTTCGGTTGCTGCTTAATGTAATAATTTTTAAAGGCCGATTGTCCTTCTGGACAATCGGCCTTTTTAATGCTATTATTATTCCCATGAAGAGATATGCGTTAATTTTGTTGTTTTATATATTTTTGTTTTTATTGATTTTGGCCTATTCTACTACGGCTCAAGATTATGATTTTGATTTATGGGCAAGGCTTATTGCAGGTATGGGGGTTGTTGACGGACACCAAGTTCTTAAAGCTGATTTTCTTTCTTATCCACCCGTTCACACTTGGTATGATCACGAGTGGGGGTCAGGTGTGGTGTTTTATTTCTTTTTGAAACATTTTGGTCCGTACAGCTTGATTGTTTTGCAAGCTGTGTTAGTTTGGTTGATATTTTTCTTTATATCAAAATTTATAAGTTTACGTACTGATAAACCGTATAATATTTTGTTTTATCTTTTTGCAGTTTTTGCATTATTGGATAATTTTAATCAACCGGTAAGATGTCATTTGTTTAGTTTTGCGTTTTTTGCGGGGTATTTATATCTGTTTGAATATATCCGTAAATCTCAAAAATGGAAGTGGTTATTTATAATTCCATTTTTAACGATTTTGTGGAACAACCTTCATGGTGGTGTCGTTTCGGGAATCGGGTTGCTCGGTATGTATTCTGTCGGTACGTTTTTGAATGACAGAAAAAATAAAATTTGGTTGAAGTTTTTAATTACCGCGATAGTTTCGTTTGCGGTTTTGATAATCAATCCTTGGGGAATTGATTATATAAAATTTCTATTGATGGCGAATACGATGGCACGTGTTGATATCGTTGAGTGGTGGGGGCTTTTTTCAAGTTTTCATTTGTTTAAAAAAATACCGTTTAAAATCTTTTTGGCATTTGTTTTAGTTGTAGAAAGTTTTATTACTATTAAACAAATAAAAGGTTTTGGGATAAAAGAGTTTTACAAATCTTCGGATAAAGTCAAGTGGGTAGTGCTTTTGGCGACTTTGTATTTGTCAATAAAACACGTAAAATTGATACCATTTTTTGTAATGTCCGGATTGGCTTTTGTTTATCAAGATTTGCAGGTGGTATTTAAAAATGTTCCGGCTCCGAAGTATCTGAATAAGTTGATTTATTCTACTTTATCGTTTGTTTTATTGTTTTATTTTGCAACAAGAGAGTTTTCGGTTCCGTTGCGCTTAGATTGGCTATATCCGGTTAGAGAAGTTGAATTTGTTAAAATTAACAATTTGAAAGGTAATTTGTTAGCAAATTTTGGTATAGGAAGTTATATTTCGTATAAACTTTATCCGCATAACAAAATTTTTATGGACGGGCGTTATGAAGAAGTTTATCCGGATAATTACTTGCAAATGTTAAAAAAATTCCATATCGTTACTAACGATTGGGATGAAATTCTTGTTAAATTCCCGCCGGATGTTGTTATCGTTGAAAAAGCATATAATGTTTCTAAGGTTTTGACAGCTTTGGATGAATGGGTTGAAGTTTTTGACGGTGGCCGATATTTGGTTTTTGTTAAAAAGCAAGATTTGAAAAAAAGTTATATAATTCCTACCAAAAATATTGACTACTATAAAAATACTCTTTTTGATACTGATATAAAATTTGAGGTTAATAATAATAATGAATAAAGGATTAAATTATACCTGCTTGTTTGGGGGCGGTGCAATTCGTGGAGTTGCCTATATCGGTGCGATAAAAGCGCTCGAAGAGTTGGGAGTAAAGCCATCGACGATTGCAGGTTCTTCAGTTGGTGCGATTGTTGCCGGCTTGCTCGCTGTCGGTTGTTCTTCCGATGAAATTAAAGAAGCCTTTATGGATGTTAGTTTTGATTTGTTTAAAGATATAAAATTTGGGTTCGGGCCGCTCGTTGCTTTGAGTAAAGGTGAAGTGTTCCTTGAATGGTTAAGAGATTTGATAGGTAAAAAATTTTATGGACAAAATTATCAAAAAGGGATTTCTGAACCCGTAAGATTTAAAGATATTAAAAATAACCTTGTAATAATAACTACAGATTTGAAAAGTTTTGAATGTCAAGAGTTTTCGAAATTTGAAACTCCTGATTTTGAAATCGCATTGGCAATAAGAATTTCTTCTTCTATGCCTGGGTTGATGTCACCTTATGAATTTGAAGGTAAAACGCTTGTAGATGGTGATTTGCAAAAAAGTTGGCCTATGTGGAAGCTTTCTAAAAATTTGTTGCAAAAATCGTCACGAGTTTTGGAGTTTAGGCTCGAAGGTGATTATGATGAAGTCAATGTTACCAATAGTGTTTCCTATGCGAACGCTGTATATAGTTGTATGACGGCAATGGCGTCTTCTTTTGTTACTAAAATTTATGCGCATAAAGATAAATTCGATTATATTGTTTTGAATACCGGTGATATTGTCATTGTCGATTTTAATATGTCCTCTCAAAAAAGAGAGTCACTTATTGAATCCGGGTATAAGCAAACAATCCAATATTTTAAGTCTGTTTTGCCGGCTAAGAAAGAACGGGTTTTGAACGCTTATAATATTGTTCAAGGTCATGTTCTAAAACTTAAAGGATTTATGAATTTGCGCCAATATGGAAATGTTCGTACAGAATTAGGGGCTTTGTTTATTAATCTTTCAGAGCTTTTCGATATTATTGATATTGATGATTATTCGGCAATTAAGCGTTTTAAAGATTTGTTGTATGACAATCTGGGCGTTGGATTTTTTGGTTCAACAAAGTTGAATAATGAAAAATTGGTTAAAACTGAGCTTATGCAATTGGCACAAAATATTGATGCAAAAGTTGATGAGTTAGTTTTGTATCTGAAGGATTATCCGGTTTTGAAACAGTAAAAAAGACCTCTTTCGAGGTCTTTTTAAGTGGTGCCCTTGGCCAGACTTGAACTGGCACTGAGGTTGAGCCCCAATTGGATTTTAAGTCCAACGCGTCTACCGATTCCGCCACAAGGGCGCACCATAACTATTAAATTTTCAACTGGGCCACTTGCGGAATCGCCAGACGCTTGCGACTACTCT
>JAZSRN010000050.1:0-4477 GCA_045538535.1 Candidatus Gastranaerophilaceae bacterium
TTAAATATTAAACAAAAATAACTAAAAAACCTCGAAGTTGGATCTCACAATTTCACGGTTTTGTTTATCCTAGTTATACTTTCTTCCTGTTACGTGCAAAATATTATCGACATTAATACCCCTTGCGAACGATGTCGCTTCTAGTTTTGCAACTGGATTTTTCAAAAAACTTATTGCATTAGAATCCGAAAAAGGTAATGTGAGAGAAGACGAACGGTTAATTGTCATATGTTTCGTTGCTTCACCTACACACTCATTATACCAATATCCATAATTCAACCCTTCTTGAATATCGGCTTCATTTAAAACTTTAGTTTTAGACCAACCGGGCTGAGTTTGCCGAATTTCAATAGTTCTTGGAGCACCTGTTGGCACCCCGTTCAAACCATAACCTTTATAAGTCAATTCGGTTCTTCTGGTCATCTTATATGCGCTAAACCATTCATCACTTTTCAAAATATGTGTATAAGTTCCATCCTTTTCCAATTGTGTTAGTAATTCAAAATCACTATTGTTCATTGTTCTTTTATAAACTTGTCCGGTTTGAGGATTAACATATTGTACTGTTTTACAATTTTTTGTTTTCTTTACTGCTTTTAGAGCACCTTTTACATTTGAAACAAGAAAACCTTCATCGGTCAAATTCTTTAACACATTAGGTTCAGCATTTGCCAATGATGCAACTTTTGCTCGCTGAGCCGGCTTTGGCAAATTCACAGATTGAGGCACTCTTTGTAAACGTAAGCCACAAGTATCCAATGCTTGTGCTTGTGCTGTACCACGTCCGGAAAAAACTTTACCAATCATTCTGAATAATTTTACTCGCATTTAAAAATCCCTTTATTTCCCCTATAGATTTATAAAGGAATTTCCAAATTTAAAATTGCCAAATCATAGACTAATGTAACTTTTTATTAATCCACTGAGAAAATTTCTTTAATATCCTCTAAAGTTAGGGATTTTGTAATATTTCTATCAACCGAAATTACGCTATCAACAAGGTTTCGCTTAATCGTTTTAAGCTTTTGAATTTTCTCTTCAACCGTATTTTTAGTAATAAGTCTATACACAAACACTTTTTTCGTTTGGCCGATACGATATGCCCGGTCAGTGGCTTGATCTTCGACCGCCGGATTCCACCAAGGGTCATAGTGAATAACATAATCCGCTCCCGTAAGGTTCAAACCTGTACCACCGGCTTTCAAACTAATCAAGAATATAGGAATTTTAGTGCTTGAATTAAATCTTTCGACTGCACCTTGACGGTCTTTTGTTTTACCGGTCAAGTATTCGTATTCAATTCCTTCGCGTTCCAACCAAGCTTTTACAATATCAAGCATGTCGACAAATTGGCTAAATAAGAGTACTCTATGCCCTTCTGAAATAATTTCTTCAAGCATTGATTTGAGTTTTTCAAACTTGCCGGACTTCATGATATTTTTAACATTTTCTTTGTCATAAAGTCTAGGGTGACAGCAGATTTGACGCAATCTAAGCAACGCAGAGAAAATTGACAGTCTGCTTTTTTCAAGCCCTTTTTCTTCAATTGACTTAAACAACTCTTCTTTCGTACTATCAAGAACTTGTAAATAAAAATCTCGTTGATCATCATCAAGCTCACAGTAGGCGATATTTTCGACTTTATCCGGCAAATCTTTGGCAACATCGCGTTTCATACGACGCAAAATAAACGGATAAATTTGTAATTTCAAACGTTTTTCAACGGTTTTGTCTTGTCTTTCCATAATCGGATTAACATATCTGTAATTAAATTCCGCAATATTGAATAAAAATCCCGGCATTAAGAAATCAAACACTGACCAAAGCTCTTCAAGTTTATTTTCGATAGGGGTACCGGAAAGCGCAAGTTTATGTTCTGCATTGAGTTGTTTTACGGCTTGCGCAGTTTGAGAAACCGCATTTTTAATATTTTGAGATTCATCAAGAATAATATATCTGAAATTATATTCTTGAAGCTTTTTAATATCACGACGAACAAGTGCATAACTCGTAATCACAATATCATAATTCGGAATTTCTTTAAATAAACTTTTTCTGTCAGCTCCGGCAAGTTTCAGACAAGACATTGTCGGTGCAAATTTTTGGATTTCATTTTCCCAGTTAAACACAACGGTTGTCGGCGCAATTACTAAAGTTGGCATTGGGCCGTCTTCCTCTTTAGCTTTTTGCAATACCGATAACGCTTGCAAAGTTTTACCAAGCCCCATATCATCAGCCAAAATACCATTTAGGCCATATTTATACATAAACCACAGCCAACCGAAACCTTTTAGCTGATATTCCCTAAATTCTGCATTGATACCTTTCGGCAATTCCAAATCTTCAGAAGTAGAGAAAGTAGACATTTGAGCCCAAAAAGTTTCAAACTCTTTGCTCAATATCAACTCAACATCCAAATTTTTCAACTCATTAATCAAACCGGCGCGATAAGTTTTTACGGTATATCTATTATCCGGAGTTCGGTACACATCAAAAGAGTTAAACGCCCTCATCATTGCGTAAATATTTTGTGCCGGATATTCAACAAATCCCAAACTTCTGATACGACTGTATTTTTCTCCGCTTTGAATAGTGTCGTAAATTTCGTCAAAATCAATGATTTCATCGCCGACTTGACCATAAATAGAAACCTCAAAACTATCGTGCGAATCTTGAGAAAAATCAATTTTTGCACAAAGCCTAAACGGATTTTCCATCAATTTGAAAAATGTCATATCATCTTTTTCTTCAAAACGCCAACCCTCACCGGCTTGTTTTATATAATAGTTATAAAAATCAATTGCATTTTCTTTTTCCAGTGCAAGGTTATTGGTTTGCATCGGAACAAAACGACAAGCTAACAACATATTATATGCTTCGTGTTCATGCTTGATATTACGTTTTATCCAATAAACCATATCATCTTTCTTGACTGTTATATAAGGCGTTTTATCACTTGTTTTGGAATACGGGACCTTCACGCCATCATATTCAAATTCCAAAGAAGCTTTCAAAGATTGATCGTAATCAATCCCTAAAGTTACTACATTAATCGGCGGGCGTTGCTCAAGCATGAGTTTACTGATACTTTCTGCAACTTCAACATCCATAACCTCTCTTATAGCCGGCAAATCTTCGTGGATAAATTTTCCGCCTTCAGCTTCTTTCAAATCAATAAACGTTGATTTTGTAAGATTTTGCGGAATAGCATTAATTGCCACATTTGTAGGGAAAATAACATTGCGGTAACGTCCCCATTTCAAATGTCTTGAAAAATAGCGAACTTCCTCGAACGGATATACTTCATCACTATTAGGACGCTGCCATTCCAAATATAATTGTAACGCACCGGCTTGACCCGCAGAAACAAAAAGAACAAGCTTCCATTCTTCGTCGGTAAACTTCAATCTGTCTTTAGTTTTTTCATCCAAAACTTCTTCGGCCATTGCCAACAAGTTAAACAACGGGGCGAATTTAGTAATTTGAATGTCGTACCAACCGGCTTTTTTGTCTTGACGTGCCAATTTCAAAAGCTGTTGAAAAATTGCAACCTCAACTTTTTGGGCACTATTCAATTCAAAACTTGAATCTTGTCTTTGCGCTTCAATCAAAGCTCTTAAAATAGGTTCAATTTGTCGCACTACCTTGCCGGTTTCACGCGAACGAACGAGAATAGAAAAGAAGTTTGCTTTACGTTTTGCATTAAAATGAAATATGTAATTACCCATTGGCGCAAAATCAAGCGCGGTATTCTCATCAGGGAAATTACACTCCACACCAAACTTTGTTTCTAACCAATCCTCATAAGCGTGCTCATCAATAGCTTTTAAAGCGACAGAAACTGCGTGCTTGCACCACATTTCTTTAAGCGGGCAATTGCATCTGGCTTCAACTTTATTCTTTTTAAAAATCAAATCAGTATTATAATGCGCCTGAAAATTCCCTTTAACTTTTGCCATGTAAAAATTTTTTTCAGGATAAGAATCAAATACCATGTCTTTTTGATGGTATTCATAACCTCTTCGCCAACTACCTGCCGAAGCATTTTCTTTTATAAACTTGTAGTTAAATTTCTCAGCACCCATCTATTTTAAATAGAAACTTTCTTTCCTTAAGGGTATAACATCGGATATAGAGATTTCTCTATAAGCCCTTATCACGACAACATTATTACATAAAAAGTTTAAAAAAGCAAGTAGATATATATTGCATGTAGGATTATATTTTTTTGTAAAATCCCCTTTCCTTGACCTCGCAAGGGAGAACTAGTATCGTTTTTCGAGAGGTAGCTAGGTGGGGCAAGCCGAGCAGAGCGGATTTGTGGACGGACGGAGTGAAACGAGTCCGGATAGCGAACAGATTGAGCGTTGTGGGCGGAGCCCAAAAGCGAAACTCTGTGAGCGCGGAGCAAATCTAAGAGGGAATGAGCACGAAGTGCGAAAGTCAAACACGCGTCTGTCGAAACCGCGCTTTCGAC
>JAZSRN010000063.1:0-19221 GCA_045538535.1 Candidatus Gastranaerophilaceae bacterium
AAAACCGTTGATTTTACTGGGTTTTAGCCACCCATTGGGCCGCAACCCCGCCTTCCGCTTGGATTGCCCCCCCCCCCCGTAGGCGCAAACTCAGTCATAGCAAGGGTTTCGGGCAATTTCGAACCCCCGACTTTTTCAATGAAATCTATGTTCATACTATTCAAATACATATTTTTCATATTCCCAATATATCAAATTTTTTAACATATTTCAACCCTTTGTACAAATTTATCAAATGTAACAATCTTCAAAATCACTTGGAAAATTTATTTTTTTCAATATTTCATAAGCATTATCTACTATTTTATCGTGTATTGCATTCATTTTTTGATTTTTTATTAATTTGTACAATATATACAATAAAGCCCCCTTATAATCCGCCAATAAACCTCTCTCGTTTGTATAATTATATATACGCATAAACATATCAAACATATCTTCACATCTAATTAACCCAAGACCTCCTTGACGCATAAAAGAATTTTCACGAATACGATAGTTGTAAAGAAAATCGTTTATATAATAAGTATTTTTATTCGATAAATAATATTTGTAAGTATACTCATCATCCTCAAAAAGTTTCCCATCAGTAAATCGCAAACCTATAGCCTCAATACTTTTTTTTCTAAAAGCTTTATTCCATATACAAGCACATTGTCGACAAATTATATCGGGTGTCATCAAGAATATTTTATTTTGTCCAAATTCTGAATTTATTGCATATGACTTTTGTAAAAGTTTATCATTTTCAATATACACAAAATAATCAAAAACAACACTTTGAACATTTGGATAAGAATCAAATACGTCAACAATCTTTTGGAAAGCATTTTGTTGAATCCAATCATCTGGATCAATATATATGATGATTTCTCCTTGTGCATTTGCATAACCGGTATTTCTTGCAGTTGCAATACCTTTATTTTGTTCGTGCTGAATTACTCTAAAGCGCTTATCTCTCAAGGAAAACTCAATCATTATTTTCAATGAATTGTCCTTCCCCACATCATCTATTAACAAAACCTCAAAATCTAAAAATGTTTGATTGGCAATACTATTTAAACACTGTGTTATATAATTCTCCACTTTATAAACAGGTATTATTACTGAAATTTTTGGCATTTATTATTCTATACCTCTTTTTTGGCGCTCTAATGTTATAGCATTTTGCGCCCATAAAATACAGTCATAAGGTTTGTTCAATCGAAAATATAATTCACTATATTCCCAGCAAAATTCTATATTTTCTTTCAGAAAATCTTCTATTTCCTTAAATAATTCGTAGGCTTTTTCTATAAGTCTCAAATCATACATATAAATCAAACCCATTTTAAATTTATATTCATAATTTTCGGTTAATTTAAACATTTGATTAAGCGTTTTTATTGACTCTTCATAACGCTTATTACGATACAACTTGGTGAAATATTTATCATAATTTATTAACAATACACGAGTAAGTTCCAGAATTTCATTAAGGCATTTAAATTCATCTTGCACTAACGAAAACTCTTTTGTTTTATTTTGCAAAAAATCCAAAGTGTGCTGATTACACACTTGTGGATTTTCAACAATATAATTCCGAATACATACACCTTTATTAATGATATTGCACATCTCAACTTCAAATTCTTTAAAATCCGTAAAAGTTTTAGATTTTATTTGCTGAACAAGATTTTTGAAATTTTGAAGCTGATTAGCTAAATGCAATACCTACCACGCTCCTAAGTTTACCGTATTAGTAGCCGCAGAATCTGGTTCTACGCTATTAGGACGAAAAATTATGTCGTACATATCTTTAACATCACCCTTATTAACTTTACAAGTAGTAGCTCCGAGATTACCATCTGCACATTCAGTAATAGTATTCGGTGCCGAAAGACCATTTATATCAACAAAACCATAAATGCCAAAATCAGCATCTGTATATTCTGTATATGGAACACCTACCCGCGATTTACCGGCAGCTATACCAGTAGTCTCTGTAGGGCTACCAATTCCCACTATTGTACCATCTGCCAACTGATAAGTATAAAAAGTAGTAGTACAATGTGAACACGAAGCCACATCACCTCTAACAACATATCCATTTAAGTCTACGGTATCGGCAGAAAATGTTAAATCACCCAAATATTGAGGATTCGACAATGTTGAATTTATAAATCCACAAACAGTCTGTTGATTTTCCAACGTATCTGTACTTGGATCTTCGCAAGGTAAGCTACTAAACAACGCACTATTCCCACCATAAACATTGGCTATATCGTAATCATATTTAGCTTTTGCCAAACCTAATGCTTGACTAAGGGTTGATAATGATTTTTTAAGTCTCGATTGCGCTTGGAGAGCTTTGTGATTTGCAATTAAATTAGGCAAAGTTAAGGCTGCAACGACACCAATAATACCTAATGTTATCAAAACCTCTGCCAGTGTAAATGCAGAACGAATTCTTTTTGCTTTGACAGCTTTCATTAAGGATGACAAACTCTTCACAATACTTTTTGAACTCTTATAACTCATAATACCTCCGTAATACAATTCTCATTTACAGTATAACTGTAGTTTTAATGATTGTCAACAGTTGCATATGGTTTTATTTTGAAAAATTAACAAATAATATAACATATGGAGACGAATATGCTTGGCAAGAAAAAATTACTCGGACAAAGATTAAAAGAACTTAGGAAACGAAACCATTATACATTGGCACAATTATCTGAAAAAATAAATTTGGAGCCCTCATCATTAGGCAACATAGAAAACGGCTATAATTATCCCAAAATTTCGACACTTGAAAAATTAGCCGAAGTTTTAAACTGTTCAATGCAAGATTTTTTTAACTTTGACCACCAACGCGACAGTGAATTACTACTTGAAGAAATCTACGAAACATTACAAAATAACCCAGATAAAATAAAATGCGTCTATAGGATATTAGTAGGTCTATTAGAATAATTTCCCTTAAAACTTCTTCAGTTTTGCATACGCTGCATCCATTGCTTTTTTACCCAATTTACCAAAATCAATTGTATACATAGTGCTTTCGCCAATCTGCGTAACTTCTACAATATGCCCTATTCCAAGCTTTTCATGAAAAACTCTTTCGCCGGCATTGAAAATATATTCAATCGGTTTATCTCTTTCAGCATCAAGTTTTTGTTTTTCGGCCAACTGCGCAGCCTCTTGACGTTTTTGTTCTTCTATCATTCTTTTTATTGCGTTATCCTTAAAGAAATCTCTTGCCGCAGCCTCTGCACGTTCTTGGTTAACCTTTGATTTCACAAGAACCGTACGCTGAGGAGTTCTTTTAGGTTGAGAATAATATGAATTATTGCCAGAACCGTAATAACTGTTTTTGTTTGCAGCACTATCGTATTTTTTAGGCGTAGTACTCGTTGTTGTTGAAAGACCTTTTGTAGGTGCGACAAACCCTTTTCCAAAACCGCTCGAAGGTTTGACATAACCATAACTATCGGTTTGGGCCGCAGAATATGAAAAATCAGATTTTCCGGTTTTAGCCATAGAAACAGCATTACGGAAAGTAGAACCATCGTGTCGGCTTCCTTCGAACCCAATTTTGTTCATCAATTGAGGTGGAATTTCTTCTATAAAACGCGATGGATTATAATATTTATATTCGCCCCACATTTGACGACGTTTTGCACTGGTAAGGTATAATTTTTCTTCTGCACGAGTAACACCAACATACATCAAGCGGCGTTCTTCTTCCATTTCGGCGGGAATATTGAACGTTCTTTGATGAGGGAATACACCTTCATCCATGCCGGCAAGAAATACCGTCGGAAATTCCAGACCTTTTGCCGAATGCAATGTCATTAGAGTTACGTTATTTGAAATATCATCCATCCCGTCAATATCTGAAACCAACGCAACTTGTTGTAAGAATTCACCCAGAACATTGTTTTCATCTTCCGGCTTAAATTCTCCCGCTACATTTACTAATTCTTGCAAATTTTCTATATCAGCTTCACTTTCCGGAGTGTTCTGCCTTTGTAATTCCGCTAAATATCCGGTTTTTTCAATAACCAAAGTTACAAATTCTCTTAGTTCATAACTTTTTTGGGCATCTTTAAATTTTTCAATTAAAGTTGCAAATTCTTTCAATTTTGCTCCGGTTCTTGGTGAAATATCACTATCTTCAATGTGCTTCACCGCTTCAAAAAGACTTTCATCATTAGCGTCTGCGAAATCAGCAAGCGCTTTTACGGTTGTATCACCTATTGCACGTTTCGGAACATTTACAATCCTTCTAAAACTTTGTGAATCATTTGTATTATATATTAATTTTAAATACGCAATGATATCTTTTACTTCTTTTCTGTCATAGAACTTTAGTCCGCCATATATTTTATATGGTATTCCCGCCGCCATACAAGCTTCTTCTAACGAACGAGACTGAGAGTTTGTACGATACAAAATTGCGTATTGATTGTAATCTCCTCCGCTATCTTGTTTAATTTTGCTGGCAATAAAATTGGCCTCGTCAGCTTCGTCTTGCGCCTCGAAATAATCTATAAGTTCACCTTCACCTTTATTTGAATACAAAACCTTTTCAACTCTTTCTTGGTTATTCTCAATAATTGCGTTTGCAACATTCAAAATATTAGCGGTTGAACGATAATTTTGTTCTAACTTAATCAATTTTGTATTCGGATAATCTTTTTGAAAATTCATAATAATTGTAAAATCTGCACCACGCCATGAGTAAATTGATTGGTCCACATCGCCAACAACGCACAATGAACGATTTTGCGGAATTTCTTTCGAAAGATTTGTATACAACATCGTTACAAGATTGTATTGCGCAAGGTTTGTATCTTGATATTCATCAACTAAAATATGCTCAAAACGCGCAAAATATTGGTTTCGCACTTCTGCATTTTGTTGTAGAAGTTTTACTGTCAACAAAAGCATGTCGTCAAAATCTATTGCATTGTTGTTATTTAAAGTGTTTTCATATTCTTCAAAAATCTGCGCAATTTTTTGGGACTTAAAATCTCTTGCAAAAGTTGCAAATGTGTACGCATCTTGCATTTTATTTTTAGCATTTGAGATAATTGATTTGACAAGTTTTGGTGCGTAAAGTTTTTCGTCAAGATTAAGTTTTTTGACAGCTTGTTTTATAACCGCATTTGTGTCTGTGTCATCATAAATTGTAAAATTTTTATCTAACTTTTTACCGGATTGAAAGTTGTAATTATCAATATTTTCTCTCAAAATTCTTCCGCAAATACCATGGAAAGTCCCTACCCACATATATTTGACAGTATTTTCGCCCAAAATATTAGAAAGTCGTTCCTTCATCTCGCGCGCAGCCTTGTTCGTAAATGTGACCGCCAGAATATTATAAGGGTTTACACCGTTTTTAATTAAATATGCAATCCTACTTGTCAAAACTTTTGTTTTGCCAGACCCCGCTCCGGCAAGTATTAAAAGGGGACCTTGTGTTGTTTTTACGGCTTCTTTTTGCTCTTTATTAAGATTTTCCAATAATTTTTCCATCTAGACTCTTCCCAAAATCAAAATTTTATGCTATGATATAGCATAATCGAAAAAAATATTTATTGCAATTAGAAAATAGGAGACGCAAAGAATTATGTATATGAGTTCTGAAAATGATGAAAAAGAAAGACAAAATTCAATAGTAGTACCGATTGATGAAGATTTAGACACTGTTTCGTCAGATTCTCCAAATACTGTTGATGCTTTAGCTATGGAATTGGCAACAATTAAACAATCAGCAAAGAAAATTGCAATAATAGGAAGTCGTAATCTGCCGATTACACACCAACAAATGATTGAAACCCTTGCAACTGCATTAGTAATGCAAGGTAACACAATCATTACTTCCGGCGGTTCTTCCGGTACAAATGCCGCTGCTATACGTGGTGCAATGAAAGCAAATCCGGACAAGTTGAAAGTTATTTTACCGCAAACTATAGGCCAACAACCTAGTGATGTACAAAATCAGCTTATCGGAGTTCCAAATATTGTTGAGCATGCTGACAGAGCAATGATGACACTGGCAGATGCTTCAAGAGTATGTAACCGCGAAATTATTGACGACTGCAATCAATTGATTTGTTTCTTGTCTCATACAAGTAAAACACTCCACAACGCAGTACAATATGCTGAAGAAGGCCACAAAGTTATTACCGTTTTCTACTTGGATTAATTTTACGTTCACAATATGTTAGAATTTAATTTTAAAAAATTGACCGGTAAAAACAAAGTTGAATATGAACAAGTTGCCAAACATCTTGTTGACAACTGTGATACCGAATTGTTTCGTTTGCTCGTGGAAAAAGATGATTTTCTATTTGATTTTGTAAAACGAAATGTAGCAAAAAGATTAGATGATGCAGTTACAAAAGATAACTTTGGCTCATTGGTTTCGTTTTTGGAATTTTATTCACCATCATACGAAGATGTTATTGCAAAAAATTTGGCAAAATATGCAGACGAAGATTTAGTCGACGAAATGTTGGAAATTTTTGAGGATGGAACGGAATCAGAAAAGTGTTATTGCGCAAAATTTTTCTCATATATTCAAGATCCTTTAGCTATTGATTGTTTAAGGGAAAACGCTTGGAGTGATAACGAAAACTTGGCACTCAACTGCGCTGCAACACTGGGGGTTTTACAAGACGATTTATCATATACTGTTGCTCTTGAAAAATTAAGAGTTGATGATGACTTTGAAAAATTAAGAGCGGTTAAATTCTTGACGACTTTCGGAAATCAAGATGCGCTTTTGCCTATTGTTGACGCGATGATGACATCCTCTATGCAAGAAAATATTGCTTGCGAAATCCCGTATTTAACAAACATTTTCGAACTTCTGAACCGACACGAACAATTAGGATTATTAGTAATAAATAATATAATTAATGGACTTGGAGAAATCATTCCGCTTTATACAATTTTTGACTATGAATTATATGATGTTTTTGAAAATATTTTAGCTACAGACTTAAACAGCAAATCGGCAATTGTTCTTCTTAACTCAATCGAAAAATTTGAAACGTTAACGGAAAACGAGGAATACCTTTTTGACGAAGATAAAAATACACAAGATGAAATTCAGGACATAAAAGCATTGTTAGACGGAATTGACAAATCAAAACTGCTCAAATTTGTAAACGAAGAAATTAAAGAAGATAGTAACTTTGTAGACACTGCACTTTATTTCTGTAATGACGCTGAAGCAATTAAAACACTCCTTGATGTGAAAAACCAAACATTGATTTTAAGAGCATTAGAAAGCCTAAAAAATCTTGGCTATTGCGATAGCGTGACAAAAAGCAAAGCACGCGAAAACATCACCGATGAAAACATTTTGGCAATAATAAATGCAATGTAATGCCGCTCAATGTATCTTAACATTTTGCATAATGGTTATAGATGTGATATTCTGTTAATGAATAGAATGGAGAGATTATGGATTTATTACACATATTTACGGATATACCGATTTTAATCGTATTGACAACCTTTATTGTTTCAATGATTTATTGTTTAAAAAACTATTTGTATGTAAGCAAAAACTTAAACTTTTTCCTTGCGTTCATATCCAGATACAAAGTTTCGGATTTGAATTTTAGGTTTAAAGAAATTGATGAATGGATGACTATGAACCCTTATGTTTCCGCGCAATGGTTAGAGTTCAAACAAACACTTGTGTTTTCTGAATCAGTCGCCCTTAGAAGCGAAAACAACGATTTAACTTACAAAGAAGTATCTTCGACCGTCCAAAATATCCAGACGACAGTTGACCCAATGTATTTCTTCAATGAAGATAGTCTTATTGTAGGCAAATTCAATAGTAAATTTTTAGCAACCGTACCAACACTTCTTACCGGTTGCGGTCCGTTATTTACGTTCTTAAACATCGCAATTGCATTTGGTAAATTGGACTTTTCTTCACAAGAACAAACTATCAAATCCGTTGCTGGTTTGATGTCCAGCATGCAAATTGCGGCGTTAGTATCAGTATTCGCCGTTGGTTCATCATTGCTATTTTTAATGTTTGAAAGACTTACATACAATTTTTTATGTAAAAAACCAATTTTAAAAATAGAATTCATTTTAGGCGAATTATTCAACAACATTTCATCAGAAAAATTCTTGTTTGAACTTTTGAAAGAAACCAAAATCCAAAATAACTCTCTTACAAACTTAATCACAACATTACCAAATCATTTCAAAATGTCATTAGATTCAAGCGTTGCAAGCAATTTGGTGCCATATCTTGAAAACCTTATCTTTGGATTAAATCAATTAAACAAAAACATCAAAGAAAACCTTAAAAAAGCCGATGGCGGCGATGTTGTAGATGAATTATTTTAACTTGTCGGAGTAAAAATGGGAATTAAAGGTAAATTTAAAAAAGGTGAAGAAGGCGCAGATAACATATTCTGGACAACAATGGCAGACTTGATGTTGGGTTTGTCAATTATCTTTATGACTTTATTTGTACTAGCAATGACTGGGTTCACTCAACAGAACATAAATGTCAAACAAGCACAAGTTGAAGCATCCAAGGAGCTGGCACAAAAACTTAAAGAACAAAATATTGAGGCAACCGTTGATAAAATGACTGGCGATGTAAAAATTTCAAACTTACAACTGTTTGAAATCAATAGTTACACCTTATCGCCCCAAGGAAAACAGTTGTTGGATAAACTTTCTCCAATATACATAAATACATTATTTTCAAAAGAAGACTTGATAAAAAACATTGAAAACATTGTAATTCAAGGGCATACAGATTCGCAAAGCTTTGTAGGAGTTACCACAAAGCAAGAGCAATTCAGCAAAAACATGGCACTGTCACTTAAACGTGCTAACGCGGTTGCTGATTATATGCTTAACACAAATTACGATAAACAATACACCGATAAACTTATTTCAATGACAACCGTTGAAGGCAAAAGCTTTACTGAGCCGGTTATTGTAAACGGGAAAGAAGATTTTGATAAAAGTCGTAGAGTTGAATTACGCTTAAAAGTAAAAGAAATGACAATAATGAGAGCACTTACATTTGGGAACGAATAATGTTTAATAAAGAAAATATTTTAGAGACAATAAACATGATACGGTTGCACAAACTGGATATTCGAACAGTTACTATGGCAATAAGCTTAAGAGACTGTATGCATTCAGATATTGATGTTGTTTGCAGCAAAATTTACAACAAAATTACAACTTACGCAAAAAATTTGGTCACATACGCAGACGAATTAGAAAACGATTATTCCATACCGATTATCAACAAAAGAATTTCCGTAACTCCAATATCTCTAATTGGAGAGGCTTGTGAAAATGTTTCAGCAAAGGATTACGTGAAAATTGCTCAAACTCTCGATAAAGCTGCAAAAGAAGTCGGTGTTAATTTTATTGGCGGGTTTTCAGCACTGGTTGAAAAAGGATGTACAAAAGGTGATATTGCACTAATAGAAAGTATTCCCGAGGCCCTAGCAACAACCGAAAGGCTTTGTTCTTCAGTTAATGTGGGAACTTCAAAGGCCGGAATTAATATGCATGCAATATTAAAAATGGCGGAAAAAATCAAAGAAGTTGCGCAACTGACAAAGGAAAATGACAGCATCGGAGCCGCAAAACTTGTTGTATTTTGTAATGCCGCACAAGACAATCCGTTTATGGCCGGAGCTTTTTGTGGTATCGGAGAACCAGAATGCGCGCTAAACGTAGGTGTTTCTGGCCCAGGAGTTGTACGCGCAGCGGTTGAAAATTTAGACAAAAACGCCGATTTAAGTGAAGTTGCAAATACTATTAAAAAGATTGCATACAAAATCACAACAACCGGTGAACTTATAGGAAGAAAACTAGCACAAAGACTTAACATACCTTTTGGAGTCATTGATTTGTCGTTAGCCCCGACGCCGGCTGAAGGCGACAGCGTTGCCGGAATATTTCAAGCAATGGGGATTGAACATGCCGGTGCACACGGCACAACTGCTTGTCTTGCAATGTTAAACGACGCAGTAAAAAAAGGTGGGATTATGGCAAGCTCACACGTTGGTGGACTTTCAGGGGCATTTATACCGGTGTCTGAAGATGCCGGCATGATTGAAGCAACAAACAAAGGCTATTTAAGTTTTGACAAATTAGAAGCAATGACTTCAGTATGCTCAGTCGGCCTTGACATGATAGCTATCCCCGGAGATACACCCGTAGACACTATTGCGGGAATTATCGCTGATGAAATGGCTATCGGTATGATTAATAAAAAAACAACTGCTGTTAGAATTATACCGGTTACGGGAAAGAATATAGGTGAAGAAGTTGTTTTTGGCGGTCTGCTAGGCAAAGCTCCAATAATGAAAGTGAATACATTATCTTCAACCGGTTTTGTACGAAGAAGCGGAAGAATTCCGGCACCTATTCACAGTTTAAACAATTAAGGAATTAAAATGGCAGAATCAATTAGACCTTTCGAGAACAGTTTAAGAGAATACCTTATTAATATGCTAGTGGATGCACACAATACACCACAACACTTATCTTACAAATTTAATAATCTAAAAGTTTTCATAGATCCTAAAAGAGAATCAAAGCCACATTTCTACGTATCTGCCGGGATTTCAGAGGTTTGTTTTGACATAGATAATGTAGAAAAAATTAGCGGGAACTTAGGACCAGACGAAAGATATGTAACACGATGGGCATCCAAACCCAATATAAACGGTGAACTCAAAAAAACTTGGATGATTTTAGCAAAAGCAACAAGTAGCTCTCTCGGAAAAGCAGCAAATGAAGAACTTGAAGAAAAACTTAAAATCGCAGAAGCTGACAATCAAAAAATTGATATGCTCGGTATTGGTGTAAAAAGCAGATTCAAAGGTTTTGAAAGATTTGAAAGAAGACATAGGAGGCACTAATGACAAAAACGTTACGCGAACTCTCCAGATATCTAAAAGAAACAATCATAGAATTACAATCTGATGCCCACAACAAAGTAGGTATCAATATGAATCGTTACCACAATCTAAAACTTTCAATGGATATCGCCAAAAGTCGTACTCCACACGTAATCATTAATATTTCGATGTCTGAGGCAACGTTCAATCTTCGCACAGGCCAAAAAGAGAGTGGCTCTCTGGGGCCTGATGAAAGATATGCTTTGCGTTGGTTAGAAAAAGGTGGAATTTTGGATGAACTTTTGCAAATATGGCAAGGTATTGAGAAAAACCGAGGTAAAGCGACGCCAAGCGAAAATGAAGAAGGTTAATTTTTATTTTTCTTGACCATAGCCTTTGAGCGTAAATCTTTATGGAACGTTATTGCAAATCTATGCGCTTCATCTCTTATACGTTGAAATAGAAATAATGCGCTGGAGTTACGCGGAATAATTATAGGTTCTGAGCGATTTGGCAAAAAGACCTCCTCGTTGCGTTTTGCTAAACTTACAAAATCAATTCCCGACACTCCTAAATCCTCAACAATTTGCATTACACTTGAAAGCTGCCCCTTACCACCATCAATAATTATTAAATCGGGTTTCTCCCAACCTTTTTCGCCAAGTCTGTTTAAACGTCTTGTTAAAACTTCCTTCATTGATAAAAAGTCATCAGGTTTCCCTTCAGTGGTTTTAATTTTAAATTTACGATATTCCGATTTTTTGCTAACACCATTTATAAAAACAACCATAGAAGCAACCGTATTTGTCCCTTGAATATGCGAAATATCATAACACTCCATCCGATATGGGAAATTATTTAATTCTAATTTTTCTTTTAAGTACGAACCTATTTCATTGAAATCATCTCTAATTTTTGACATTTTAGATATTTTAGCGTTATTTAAAACTACTGTCGCATTTTTATCTGCAAGGGCTTGGAGCTCTTTCCCTTGTGCAGATTTACCATAACTTATCTTAACCTTTTTTTGTGCCAAAATTTCTAACCATTCTTCATACAAAGCCTTTTCACCGACATTTTCCAAAGTTGCAGAAACAATTCTATCAGGGAATTCCAAAGTTAAAGATGCATAATATTCTTTGAAAAAAGTTGCAAAAAATTCAACTTTATCATCTTCTTCACACTCAAAAACAAAATCTTTCTTATCTATCAAACGACCTTCTCTAATCATCAATATTAAAACAACAATTAAACCATCTCCGGTTAATACAGAAATCACATCTTCATTCAATTTAGTATTTTCATAAACAACTTTTTGTTTTTCAAGTGTTTTTTGCAAATCAAGATAACTGTCGCGAAGTCTTGCCGCCTTTTCAAATTGTTCACTATCGGAATACTTCTGGATTTGAGTCATCAATTGTTTCATCAATTCGGATTGTTTACCGGATAGAAATAATTCGGCTTGTTTCACAATAGATTTATATTCCTCACTTGTAACAAGATTTTGACAAGGCGCAAGGCACCTACCTATCTGATAATATAAACAAGGTCTAGATTTAAACTTTGGTTGTTTACACTGCTTTAGTGGGAAAATTTTCTTTAAAAAATCTAACGTTGCATACATTGCGCGAACATCAGTATATGGCCCGTAATAACGACCCTTTTCGGGATTCATATTCTTTTTTCGCACAACAGAAATACGCGGGAAATCTTCATCCGTAATCAAGAAATACGGATACTTTTTATCATCTTTCAATAAGATATTATATTTTGGTTTGTATTTTTTGATAAGATGACTTTCTAAAATTAACGCCTCGACCTCAGAATTTGTAATTATATACTCCAAACGCTCAATCTGAGACACAAGAACTTGCACTTTTACATTATCATAATGTTTTTTATTGAAATAACTTTTTACTCTGCGTTTTAGAATTTTTGCTTTGCCAACATAGATAACCTCATTCTCGTTGTTATAATAAATATAACACCCCGGTAGTGACGGTAAAAGTTTGAGAGTTTGTTTTAAATCATCATTCATAAAAATATTATAACCTCGAACCTCAAGATTTCAAATACACTTTCGCAATTTCAATATCACTTTGAGTGGTGATTTTTATATTTTTATAACTTCCATCAACAATAAAAACTCTTTCTCCCAGTTCTTCTAACATTCCTGCATCATCAGTAAAATTATGCCCGACAAGCTGACGATGCGCACTTAATATCAAATTATAAGAAAAAGCCTGAGGCGTTTGAGTATTATACAATTTTGCACGATTAACCGTTCTGACAATTATACCGTTTTCAACTTCTTTTATCGTATCAATAGTTTTTGTAGCAACGGTTAACGCCGAAACATCTTTAACCATTTCGATAGTTTGATTAATTAATTCTGTTGTAATCATAGGCCTTGCTGCATCATGAATCAACACATAATCACATTCCGAAAACTTTAATCCGTTAAAAACTGATTGTTGGCGAGTTTTGCCCCCTTCTATTATCTTAATTTTGGGTTTGTTCGCAAATAATAAATTTAACTCATCCATAATTGATACGTTTGCACAGATTATTATTTCATCAACATTAGATTTCAAAAAAGCCTCAATCGTATATTCAATAACGGTTTTGTCTGAAATTTTTTCTAAAAGCTTATTTGAATTTCCAAACCTTGATGAATTCCCTCCAGCCGGTATTATCGCATTAATCTTCATAAATTCCTCTTTTAATTCTTAAAATGATTATATAACTTTTTTTCAATATCTTGTCGTTGTAAAACTTGAATTTCATCTTCGTATTTTATCTCAACCCCAAGTCCTTTTTTAACTTCACCAATTACAATCTTGTCACTACAATCTTTTTCATCCAATGTTGCGACAAGTTGATAGTCCTCCCCACCATATAAAACCAAATCTTCCCAATTTTCAAAGCTTTCAATATCTTTATCGCGCGGAATTTTTTCAAAATCAACCGCCATCAAAACGCCACTTTCAACGGCTATGGTAGAAAGTGCCTCTGCCAAACCATCCGATGTATCCATCATTGCGTAATCATAATCAATTTTAGTGGCAATATTTTGTGAAAATATAACTTGCGCTTCGGGCATAAGATGAGCATTTACAAACTTATCTCGCACAATATTATTAGAAGATTGCAATTTTTGCAAACCGGCTGCACTTGTACCATGATTGCCTGAAACAACAATTTTTTGCCCTACTTTAGCGTATTTGCGGGATGAAATTTTACGGCCCACTACTTTTCCAATCACCGAAACCGATATAAAAATTTTTTCAGAACCTGTTATATCTCCACCGACAATTTTAACACTACCACAAGCCTTTTTCATTCCTTCATAAAAATTTTTCACAAAAATTTCATCAATATTTTTGGGCAAAGAAAGTGCAACCGTCATATAAACCGGTTCAGCGCCACTTGCGGCAATATCACTAATGTTTACCATTGCAGATTTATACCCGAGTTCATACGCACTTATATAATCAAGTGAAAAATGTACATTCTCAACCAAACTATCTTGAGAAACAACAATTCCCAAATCCTTCAAAAATGCACAATCATCACCTATATAATCCGTATCCAGTGTATTTTTTATTATATTTATAAAATCTTTTTCTTTCATAACTAAGCTAAATCGTGTTTTATAAGATTAACAAATTCATCAACAAGAGTTTGATTCCATTTTCTGCCGGCATCTTCGTGAATAATTTCGATAGCTTCTTCCGACGACAATTTTTCTCTATACGGCCTTGGTTGAATCAATGCGAAATAAGAATCCACAATCAATATTATTTGCGAAGTCATAGGAATATCTTCTTTTTTAACTTTGTTCGGATAACCGGAACCATCCCAATTTTCATGGTGATGTTCAATAATCGGAATAACATCTTGAATATACGAAATCGGTCTTAAAATATCTCTTGCTGCAATAATTGGATGTTCTTTGATTTGTATTCTTTCTTCTTTAGTCAACGGAGTAGTTTTTTGTAGAACTTCCGGAGGCAACATCAAATTTCCGATATCATAAAGAAGCATCGCAATTCGCAAATTATCTATTTCTTGCGTAGTCAAATCAAACCGTTTTGCCAACGTGACTGCAATTTGAACTTTCGATTTTACAACTCCTTGAGAGTGCAAAGGATTATAAGTTGCAGTCAACATATCTGCAACCGAGAAAAGTGTTTCTTTTGAGGCATCTTTGGCTTGCAAAAGCTTAGCTTGCAATTCTTTTGACAAATCTTCATCAATAGGAATATTATGTTTAGATAAAATATCAACGAAAGTATTAACCGCAATTTTTTGCCAAGAAGTTTCAGAAATCGGTGTGGCAAGAGTAACTTGATTTCTTCCGTTTCTTTTTGACATATACATTGCTTGGTCAGTAAGTTCTAACAACTCCTCAACATTTTCGGTATGTTCAAAATATGTTGCAACCCCGACACTTGCTGTAATTCTACCTATTGTATCAAGCTTTTGTTCTTCAAGAGTTTTTCTTATACGTTCAGCCGCAGCCATCGCCCCTTTAGAATCAATGCCCGGCAAAATTACATTAAACTCTTCTCCACCCATTCTTGCCGCAGTATCAATACTTCTGGCATTTTTTTTCAAAACATCTGCAACGGTTTTTATTGCCAAATCACCATAAGAATGACCAAATTTATCATTAATTTGCTTCAAAAAATCCAAATCAATACCAATAACACTAAACGGCTGATTTTGACGCTGAGCACGAACAACTTCTTTTTGCAAAAGTTCTTCAAAATATCTTCGGTTATACAACCCCGTCAAAGAATCTGTTACGGCTTGTTGTTTCAATGCTTCAAACAAATCCGCAATAGTAATGGCCATTTCAATTTGTTGCGCATAAATCGATAAGAAATCGGTTTCTACAGATGAAAGTTCTTCTCTTGAAGAAAACACACAAAACCAACCGAAAGGTTTATTCATAGTATAGAGAGGAATTACAATCAAAGAACGACTGCTTACCGTACTCATGATTTTCTTATGCATTTCTTCATTCCATTCCGGAATCAATGTTTTAAAAACGCTACGAAAATCTTTTGTTTGTATAATTTTTCTCGATTCTAAAGACTCTTGAAAAATACCATCTTGAACATACGCCAAACGTCTTAATTGCATAGGAGTTTTAACGATATTATTAACTTGCTGCACAGTAATATCTTTAGATTGCGCGAGAATATAAATATACTCCCCGTCATCATCTTTAGATTTTGTAATAATGTTACTATGAAGATATCCCAATTCCCCTTGCAAACTATTTACCACAGTTTCCAAGACAGTTTGCAACGGTTTTGAAGAATTCATCATGTCCCAAATATGCTGCAATGACAACATTCTTTTATTTGCAAGATTAAGTTCACGAGTTCTCTCTTCAATATCTTTTTCCAGTTGAAGATTACGTTCATAAATTTCAGAATAATCCTGTTTATTACCATAAACGGTATCCTCAACTTCACGAATCATCGCTCTTAATTCTCTGAATTTACTCAAAAAACCCATTGTAAACCTATCTTATACTTACGACCATAACATTATAATACATAATTAAAGATATTACAACTACAAAATAAATTTTATATATTTTCTTGCCAAAGTCGCATATATTTGATATCTTATTAAAAGATAGGGAGAACTTGTGTATGAAAAAATTAGCAACATTACTATTTTCTTTAGCATTATCAACCACAATATTTAATACAGCACAAGCACGCGAAGTTTGGGTTAATGACGCAAGAAATGTATTTTTAAGAAACGCAGCAACGATATATGAAATCAACTTAAGAACTTTCAACGCTCAAGACATCAACGGCAACGGACTAATTGACTTTAGCGAAAATGAAGAAAGCGGCAATTTTCTCAATGCAATTGATAGACTTGATGAATTGGCAGAATCGGGAATAAACACACTTCACGTAATGCCCGTCATGGAAGTAGGCAAAACAAAAGCTCTTGGCAGTGCCGGTTCACTTTATGCTGCCTCAAGTTTTACAAAGCTTAACCCACAACTTGGAAGCAAAAAAACTGCACTTTCGCTTGAAGAACAAGCCCTAAAATTTATAGACGAAGCACACAAAAGAAGAATGCGCGTAATCTTTGATTTACCTAGTTGCGGCTCATACGATTTATATCTCAAAAATCCTAATCTTTTTGTCAAAGACAACTCGGGCCAACCGGTAATCCCGGCTGATTGGACAGATGTACGATTGTTTAATGTAGGCAGTGAAAACAATATCAATCGTGATGTCTACAACTTATACAAAAATTACGTTGATTACGTGATAAGACTGGGCGTTGACGGAATCCGCGCCGATGTAGCAACAAACAAACCGGCAAGCTTTTGGAAAGAATTAATTGAATATTCACGTCGACAAGACCCTCAATTTTTATGGCTCGCTGAAGCTTCTGAATTATGGACCGAACCGGTTTCAAAACAAGCAGTGTTTACACCGTATGACAAACTTTTGGAAGCCGGATTTGACGGATATTACGGAAGTTTCATGGATTACAAAAACCTAAAAACCGGTAAAGAATTTGTAAAATATATTGAAAACATTTTAAAACTAAAAAGCAAATATTCTTCACCAAAAGCTGTAATCGGAAGCTTTGCAACTCACGATGAACTCAGCCCGATATTAGCTGGCGGAGCACCTTTAGCCGAAACAATGTTTTGGTTGAACGCAGTATTACCGGTAAACTTTTACACAGTTGACGGACTTCAAAGCGGAGATAATTACATTTATTTTTGGGCAAACAAAAGAGCTGACAAAACTTGGACAGATGATGATTATTACTTTGCTCATCGCGGCAAAATTGATATCTTTAATTTTTCGAGAAAACCTGGAGCAAAAAACGTAGAATTGCACAAAAGTTTTCTTAAAGCAGTTCGATTTAAATACTATATGTACAAATTCTACGAATCACCGAATTTCAAATTTACAGAACTAAAATGTTCAAAACCCGAAATGTATTCTTTTGCAATTTCAAACGGTGATAACACAGTAATCGTAATCGGTAATATAACCGGTCAAATGTTGGGAGAAGGCCACGTAAATGTACCTAAATATTCAGAAGAAAACCTAGGAATTCCGGTACAATTACGCTCAATACCGGAAGCCGAAAAAGGGAAAATTAAAACAAAACTTCTTCCATACGAATTACAGATTTTTGTCGTAAATAAACTTGAGCTTTAAAATATTCATCCTAAACGAACACTACCAAGCGGATTTGCAGACAATTAAATAACCTTGTCATTACGGAACAAACGAGCAGATGATTATTCCTCCCCAAATGGGGAGGGTAGGTGGGGTACGGTCAAAATTAATTTGTCATTGCGCACTTGTTGCGCAATCTTTTCTCGACGATGTCGGTGAGTACAGATCGCGGCACAAAGGCCGCGATGACAAAGGATTGTACCCCCCGTCTGGGGGAGAACCAATATCGGTATGCATTCCTCCCCAAACGGGGAGGGAAGGGTGGGGTGCAATAAATGTGGATGTTTAGTAACTACTAAACATCCACGCTTGTTATTTATTTATTTATTTATTCATATCAAATAACCGAGCTAATCACCTTTACACAACACTAAGCCGCTGCTGTTGTCTCGGCCGTAGTGGCTGCCCCAGTACGAGCTCGTAGAGTAGAAGTTTCGGGCGTATGCGGCGTTGCTAGAGTACTCACGCCCAGACCAAACCCAAACCAACGCAGAGGTGAAACCGTATTCGGCGGCTTTGGCTGTATTCATTGTTATGCTTGATTTGTCTACATATTCACCTATTTCTACTCCATATATGTCACTTGCTATCGCCGCTAAATCCGCCATTGATGCCATATTTGCTTTGCCGCCACACATTGCTGCTGCGCCTGCATAGTAATCGTTTCCATTGTAACAGTAGTCAAGGCCTAAATCGTCTTTTTGTGCTGTACACTCTGCATAGGTTAATGGTTTATTTGCCAACTGTGGCGCCTTAAAACATCCGCCATTGATTTCAAAGGCGCAAGCGCTACCTAAACCGTTTGAGTTGAACAAGACAATATCGTTTGACAGTTTGTTTGGCATTTTAGAACCGTTCCAGTCGAATACTGCCGCTACACAACCGGATGTGCTTGATTTGTCGTTTGCCCAAGTTACAGGAACTTCATCAATATCACATTTTGCATTATAAGATAATATCATTGCAGTGCCGTCTGCCGTTACGATACCTACTGTGTCACCGTATTCATGGGTGTCATCGTTTGTCATTTTTAGTTGTTTACCGGTTGTGGTTTTTGAGATTTCCCATTCCTT
>JAZSRN010000101.1:0-3728 GCA_045538535.1 Candidatus Gastranaerophilaceae bacterium
CTCCTTGGCTCACAGAACGACATGGCTACGATCCGACTTAATATCCATGATTTGAATATCTGAGAAGTTTTCCCATTGATGGAAGTTTGCTTCGCCAGAAACGATTGCTTCAATAATTCCAAGAGTATGTTTTGGTTGAACTTTTGTACCCATAAATTCACCGGTATTCAAGATGTAACAATCAACACCATCTTCGATTAATTGTTTAAATCTTGTATAGTCAGTAGCTAGAGGGTAAACTCTGAACGGGTTAGCATAAGGTTCAACAACCAATGCATTAGGGTCAACACCAGCAGCAAGTCTTTCTGCTGAAGAACGTTTTGTAGCCAAAGTTGCACCCATAGCAGAACCTAAAGAACCACCGGACAATTTCATTACAGGAGGAATTGTAGGGTCTTTCATCAACCAGAAAATTGCATTGATAGGTTCATTGATTCTGTCAACTCTGTTTGGTGACCATAATTTAGATTTTACAGCACGTCCGTTACCGTTTCTGATATCTTCTGTAACTGAAACAACTTTACCGTCAGCAAGTGCAATAGCACCGTTGTTTTGTTGAGTCAAGATATATTTGTTATCATCACAACCGATAGGATAATCTGCTGTTTTATCAAAGTATGCAGGTTCCAACGCGATTGTATATTTATCTTGAACGTTAATAATGAACGCATCATCGTGAAGAACTGTGATGTTGTATTTGTTGTTGTGTTTTGCGTGAGTAATAGTTGATTTACCAGAACCAGAAAGACCGAATACTGCAACTTGGAAAGATTTTCCGCCTTCTAGGTTGTAACGTTTCATACCACCATGGCAAGAAGCATAACCGTTACGAGCAGCACAACCCCAAGCAAGAGTCAATGTTCCTTTTTTGTGTTCACCGAAATATCTCATACCCAAGATACAAGCACAGTTGTGTTCAGGGTCAAAGAATGTCAAACCGTAAGGGAAATCAGGGTGTGTCCAATCAGGATCAGAGAATACGAAGATATCGCCTTCCGGATATTCTTTTGATTCAGAATACATATTTGAATAAGCTTCGTTAATGTATTGGAAGTTCAACATCCAAGAATACATAACATTTTCGAAACCTTCAGGAATCATCAAATGAGCTTTAATCATAAAGTCATTGTCCAAACCTACTACAGCTTCAGTCTTATACATCATTTTATCTCTTGATTGATAAATTGCTTCACGAAGGATAGGCAATAGATAAGACATATCGCAACCAGGTTCGCCAACGATTTTTCTTGCAGCAGCACAACGGCCAACTACAGTACCATCGTTGAACAACAATTGGTTAGCACCTTGAGGCAAACCTAATTTTTCAGGTTGATAAACAGGCATGCCTGTCAATTCAATAGTACCTGAACTTGATTTAGCCAATTTGTAAGCTTCTGAAACAGATTTTACTTCTTCAACATTGTTGCCGAAGAATGGCGCCATAATAGTTGCACGAGCAGCCGACATCAACTGTTTCAAATCTTCTGAACTTGTAAAAAATTCTTTTGTTGACATACTTTTTTCTCCTTTTTAAGTACATTTTATATTAAGTGTTACAAATACGTTCTATTTTATGTACACACGAAAATTGTATCACAAACATAAAAAGTCAACAAGTTGCGAAAAATTATAATCACAAATGTATATTCATATTTGTTTATGTTACATTTATTCAAAAGAGGGATATTATGAAACGACTACTAATTTTATTATTTGCACTTTTGACAATCACCAATTTTGCACAAGCAAACGAAAAAGTTAACCTACCGTCCGCGAAAGGCGTTGTAACTGAAATTGAAAATATTTATAACGAACAAGAAAGCATACAACAACTTGTTACCGTTAGAATTCTTAATGGTGAATTTAAAGGTTCAAGTATCCAAACCGAAAACATTATAACCGGCAATCCGGTGTATGATATCCCGATTAAAAAAGGCAGCAAAGTTGTTCTTCATCTGGAAGCCGACGACTCTCCAATATCCACATACACAGTTGACGAAGTTGATTTTTTCATATCGGATATTGAGCGTAGCAATTCTACAATAGGTTTTGCATTACTTTTCACCGCACTTTTAATAATAATTGGCCGCAAAAAGGGTGCACTTAGCCTAGTTTCAATAATCGTAACCGTTGGATTAATTTTCACAGTTCTTGTGCCGATGATTTTGAGTGGGTTTTGTCCTATTGCGGCCGCTATTTTGGTAAGTATAATATCAACCGTCATAGCGGTATATTTGATTGGAGGTTTCAACGCAAAAAGCACATCAGCCGTAATAGGAATATGCCTTAGCTTAATTGTTGCGGCAATTCTATCAATTTTGGCAATTGTATTTGCGAATTTGACGGGATTTGCGGGCGAAGAAAACCTTTTCTTATACGCAAACCGTCCGGATTTAAGCTTCAAAGGAATTTTGTCCGCATCAGTAATCCTCGCAGCCTTAGGCGCAGTAATGGATGTAGGCGTTTCAATTGCAAGCACAATTAACGAAGTTCACGAAACAGACACTTCCTTAACCGTAAAAGAACTTTTTAAATCCGGCATGAACGTTGGTAAAGATATCATAGGCACAATGTCAAATACTCTTATTTTAGTTTATTTAGGTAACGCATTACCACTTGTACTATTGTCGAGCAATATAGATTTAGGAAAATTTTTTAACCTAAACCAAGTTGCAACCGAGATTCTTGCAGCAATCGCCGGTAGCTGCGCATTGCTCATTTGCGTACCGATAACCGCAATCCTCGCAGCAATGCTAATCAAACGCAACAAGGATAATGAAGTTTTCTTTGAACACTAGAGTATCATTTCCTTATTCTTTTAAAAAGAATAAGGAAATGATACAATTCTAAAGTACGCATAAACGCACATTCATCCCTACCACGGATAATCATCTTTCATTTGCCAACCATCCATTTGAATTAACTTACCACAATGACGAGCTTCATCAATACCGTTCGAGGATAAACCACTGCAAAATCTAAGTGCCACACTTCTACTATAGTTTTCCATTGAGTAATCGTAAAAGCCAAACTTATTATCACGAATCAAAAATACAAAAATATCTTTACCTAAAGTATTTGGTTTTGAAAGACCGTTAGTATCCACATACATCATTGGATGAAAATAAGTATTTCCATCTGAAGAATTATCAAAAGAAAACAACACTAGCGTTCCATTAGACAACAAAATAGTATAAAAATCCATATAAGAACTCAAATAGGTATAACTACTACCATCGGGGTAATAAATACTTTTATAACCTATTTCTTTAGCCTTAATTACTCCATAATTTTTTGCGACATTTATATATGGTAAAAAATATTTATCATAAAATATTTTTGATAAATCAGGTTTTTTAACCGATGTATCAAAAGGTCCTAGTTCCCACTCAGACATATCTCCATAATCAACTTTTGCATGTTCGAATGCTTGAGAAAAAATAGAATAAGTTGATTTTAAACGATTCACTGTTTGTTTTTTTTGATAATTGACAATCAAATTAGGCAAAGTCAACGCCGCCACAACCCCGACGATTGCTAGGGTAATCAATACTTCTGCTAAAGTAAATGCTTTCAATTTTTTCTTCATAGTGTTTTTACCTTTCTTTGTTTGCTTGTACTACTACTATTCTTTATTTGTCACCGCGGATTTATTCCGCGATCTTTTCTCAACGAAGTCGGTGAATACAGATCGCGCAACAAGTGCGCGATGACAGAAGAATTGTACC
>JAZSRN010000055.1:0-2389 GCA_045538535.1 Candidatus Gastranaerophilaceae bacterium
GGACCAGGTAGAGCCCCTTTGATTAATAATAAATTTTTGTCTGTATTTACTTCTACAACTCTTAATTTTGTAACAGTAACTTTTTCGTTACCCATGTTACCTGCCATTTTTTTACCTTTAATTACACGGCCTGGAGTTGTACCTGCACCAATTGAACCAGGTTCTCTGTGGTTTTTAGAACCGTGACCCATTGGCCCACGTCCGAAGTTCCATCTTTTTACTGTACCTTGGAAACCTTTACCGATTGATTTTCCGGTTACATCAACTTTTTCAACGTTATCAAGAACTGAAAGTTCAATTTTATCACCAACTTTATAATCAGAAGGATTTTCAACTCTGAATTCTTGTAAGTGTCTATAGTTGCTCAAACCGTTTTTCTTGAAGTGACCGATTTCAGCTTTAGTTAAGTGTTTTTCTTTAGCCGCAATTGTACCTACTTGAATTGCATTGTATCCGTCTGATTCAACAGTTTTAACTTGAGTAACAACCATTTCATCAACTTTTACAACGGTTACAGGAATTGCTAAGCCTTGTTCATCAAACACTTGAGTCATTCCAAGTTTTTTTCCTATTACACCTAGTGTCATATTTTACCTTTCCTGCTCGCCCTACTTGGTGCGGACACATTCCGCCCCTTTTCGGGTTTGCATTTTCTCTTGCGAGCGCTACGTTAGCTGCTTGTACTTTACCTATGGGGAATTACACCCCGCCAAAAATAAATTGGATTTACCTTGGCCACGCCCTTGGGTTACCCCTTGACGTTCGTAGTTCACATTATTATGCATAATGCTATTAGATTTTCAAAAAGTTAAATTACAATTTAACTTCAATATCTACCCCAGCAGGTAGATCCAATCTTGTCAACTCTTCAGTAGTTTGTTGAGTTGCTTCGTAAATATCGATAATACGTTTATGAGTTCTTAACTCAAAGTGTTCACGAGACTTTTTGTCAACGTGTGGAGAACGTAATACACAATAAATACGTCTTTTTGTAGGTAAAGGAATTGGGCCAGCTACTTTAGCGTCTGTTCTTTTTGCTGTTTCTACGATTTTGTCTGCAGATACATCGATCAATTTGTGATCGTAAGCCTTCAAACAAACTCTGATTCTTTGTTTAGTTGCCATTGTTATTCCTTTTTCTTTTCACTGTACACAAAAAAGCGGAAACTATTGTTATTCCAGCTTTTTACTCGAATTTGCTATTCAAAAATACATAATATTTCAAACTAGTTTTATCCAAGCATAGCAATACTAAAACAAACAAAAACCCTTGTCAACAGATAGTTTCGCATGTAATTTAATATATTGTTACATTGCGCTGAGAATTATAAAAATACAACTATACTCAAAAACGTAGGATGTGGACCTACGTTTTTGAGTGTTTACTTAAACATTCCTATTCTTAAATTATATAGCAAATGGATAATCTTTTGGTATTTTCCAACCATTCATTTGAATAATCTTTGTACAGTAAGCCCTCTCATTTGTTGCATCAACACTACATCCATTTGTTGTATTTGTCCATAATAAATCTTTTTCACCATTCCAATAACACATATAGGGTTCTAATCCTAAATTAGTATGTTTTGAATATACTGCTGATGTTGTTACATCCGCAGAAGGATTTAGAAAGAATGTAAAATACTTTATCCCTGAGAGTTCAACACGATTTATAGGAGTGCCATCTTCCTCAGAATTTAATTGGGCAAAATCTCTAGCCCACGGATAAAATTTAACACTGGCAGCACCTATTAATGCCATGCTTCCATCAGAAAAATATACCATTACCCCTTTATTAAATTCATTAACTTTATATTCAGTTAGACTAAGATAATCTTTCAAATATTTTTCAAACCAAATTTCTGGCAGAATTTTATTACCATTTTCGACATAAGGCAAAAGTCCATTATCCATAACGTCCCAATACTCTTTTGGACCATTTACTAACTCAGATTGCTTGATAGCTTGATTCATAATTGAATAAAATTTTGAAAGACGAGTCTCAACAACTTGTTTTCTATAATTTGCCATAAGCGTTGGCAAAGTCAACGCCGCCACGACTCCAACGATTGCAAGGGTGATTAGAACTTCTGCGAGGGTAAAGGCTGCCTTTGTACCCGAACTAGCTACTGCGCCTCGCGATAACCGGAACCGCTCCCACTTGCTGTCGAAAGCGCGGTTTCGACAGACGCGTGTTCGACTTTCGCACTTCGTGCTCATTCCCTCTTGGATTTGCTCCTCGCTCACAGAGTTTCGCTTTTGGGCTCCGCTCACAACGCTCAATCTGTTCGCTATCCGGACTCGTTTCACTCCGTCCGTCCGCAAATCCGCTCTGCTCGGCTTGGTGAACCCAGCCCTACCGAAAATGCGGGACACGATTTCTGAATTT
>JAZSRN010000085.1:0-16520 GCA_045538535.1 Candidatus Gastranaerophilaceae bacterium
CCCGTAGGCGCAAATGCAGTCATAGCAAGGGTTTCGGGCATTTTTGAACCCCCGACTTTTTCAATGAAATCTATGTTCATACTATTCAGACGCATATTTACCATATACCCATTATATCAAATTTTTTAACAAGCGCAAGCCCTATATTAAAACAATTTCATTATCATATATCCTTCATAAGCTCGTAACAAATCCGATATTATAGATTTATATTGCCAACATTTATTAGCTATGATAAAATAAATTTATGGAAGAACTTGAGACAAAACGAATTATAGGTTTAATGTCGGGGACATCTTGCGATAGTATTGATGTCGGATTGTGCGAGGTTTATCCGGACTTATCTTGCAAGTTAATAAAAGGGATTAATTATCCGTACCCCCCTCATATAAAAGCCAAAATTTTCCAGATTTTTAGAGGCGAAACGACACTCAAAGATCTTTGCCAAATGAATTTCGCAATCGGAAAATGTTTTGCTGATGCCGCCAATGTACTTATACAAGAATTTGGTAAGCCTGATTTAATCGCAAGCCATGGGCAAACAATTTATCACGCCCAAAAAGAAGAAAAACTAGACGGGATTTCGCTAAAAAGCACTTGGCAAATTGGTGAAAGTTCGGTTATTGCAAAAGAGACCGGTTGTCTTACGGCCTCAAATTTTAGAGAAGCGGATATTGCAGTAGGTGGTGAAGGCGCACCTCTTGTATGTTTTGCAGATGAAAAATGGTTCAAACCTTTAAAGAAAAATTTTTTAATCCAAAATATCGGCGGGATTTCAAATGTCACTGTTGTAACACAAGAACATTCAACATTTGGCTTTGACACAGGACTCGGCAACATCATGATTGATTATTGCATGCAAAAGTTCTATAACAAAGCTTATGATGAGGATGGTAAAATAGCTAAAAAAGGTATTGTTTCTGATAGTTGGTTGGAACTTCTGATGCAAGACGAATACTATCTCAAAACTCCTCCAAAAACGACGGGAAGAGAATATTTCTCATCACAATATATAGAAAACGCACTACGCTTAGCTCCGGAAAATCCGGCAGATATCATCGCAACTGTTACGGCATTGACCGCAAAAACAATAGTAAAAGCGTACGAAAACTTTATTTTCCCCGATATAAACATTGATGAAGTTGTAATTGGAGGGGGCGGAGCATACAATCCGACACTGATGAATTTTATCAGAAAATATTTACCAAAACATATTGAACTTAAAACACACGAAGATTTTGGGATTTCGAACAATTACAAAGAAGTTATGGCTTTTGCACTTTTAGGATACTGCACGTATTACAATATCCCTAACAACTTGCCGGAATGTACCGGAGCCTCCCGTCGAACTGTACTAGGTAAACTGGGTAATTGATTATATAACTTGTAGTTGTATTTTATACATATTAACATTTGTTAAAAAAGTATAATTACTGTAGCAATATTTTATTTTACGAGTTATAAAATACATATAAAATAAATGTTGCCCCAAAACTTAAGGAGAAAAATATGAAACCTAATACAATTATTGGAACTCTACAAAAACCGGTAGAAGGTTACACTCGCAGATTTGTTTCTGCAAGTATGGACTTGGCAGACACAGCCAATGAAAGATTGTCAAGAATATACGCTCGTAACGCAAGACATACAATGGCCAAAGATTGTGACACTATGGCATCAAGAGTTGAATCTTATGTAGCAAGCAGACAACCTATTGGTAGCCCAGTTGAACTTCCAGAAACCGCAACAATTCAATACTTTGGTTAATCAACGAATCTTTTTATAGAATAAGGAATGTACCTGACTAAATCGGAAGCTAAAACCCCGTATTCGGTCAGGTCATTTTTTGCTATGTCTGCAGATAACCCGTGCAAATAAACCGCTAATTTTGCCGCCTCAAAAGAATCCACTTTTTGTGCTAAAAATCCGGCAATCATACCACACAACACATCACCGCTACCACTTTTAGCAAGTGCACTGTTACCGGTTGTGTTGCGATAAATCTCAAAATCTTTTGAGCATACAAGCGTTTCATGAGACTTTAACACAGTAACACAATTATATCTTTTTGAAATTTCTTTTGCACAATATTCCATATCTTTTAAAACATCTTCAAGCGAAATACCCAACAAACGTGCAGCCTCTTTCGGATGTGGAGTAAGAACAAGATTTTTCGGCAACACTACATTTTGTAACGTTGAAAGTAGATTTAACCCGTCCGCATCAATTACAACCGCCTTGTGTTGCGCGATACTCAACACTTTGATTAACAAATCTTTTGCCTCATTTGAAATTGACAATCCACAACCAATTTCTACTACATCCGCCAATCCAATCTGCTCTTCTAATTGTTCGATAGGTGCCAACACAGCCTCGGGCAATTGAACGGTTAGTGCGGATAAAACTTCTTCACAAGAACAAATAACAAGATACCCACACCCTACCTTTAGCGCTGAAACACTGGACAAATAAGCTGCTCCACGCATATATTTACTACCCGCAACATTTAAAACTCTACCATATGAACCTTTATTAGATTGTCTGAACCGTTTTGGGAAATTAAAATCCATTTTGCCTTATTACCTCATAAGCAACAATTGCAACCGAATTTGAAAGATTTAAACTTCTTTGACCTTCCTTCATCGGGATAGTTAAAGCATTTGCGTCCGTCACATATTGCGTAGGAAGCCCCCTACTTTCAGGCCCAAAAACGATAAAGTCACCATCTTTAAATTGCACATCAGTATACAATCGTTTTGTTTTAGTTGTCAGATAATAGAAATTAGCATCATTGTTCGCATTTAACAATTCATCCATAGTGTCAACTTTTTCAATATCAACACTATCCCAATAGTCTAATCCCGCGCGTTTCATGTATTTGTCAGAAAGCGAAAAACCTAACTTCCCGACAAGATACAGCTTTGCATCACAACAAGCGCACAATCTGGCTATGTTACCGGTGTTTTGAGGAATTTCCGGTTCATATAAAATTATATTTAATTTTGCCATAAACTATGCCTCTGTTTTATTATCTTCAAAAAGGTATTTAGCTTCCATAACAACCGGAATACCACGCACCACACAAAAGATAATTGCAAATACTGCAGACCAGAAGCCTACCATAGCAACAGTTTCAGCATGAGGTAATCTTGGGATTCTTGCGGCAATAATCAAGACAAATGCCAAAACTTTTGCCACTGCATAACTTATTCTCATAAATTTCGAACCACAAATAAATTTAGCCCAAGCAGATTTTTGCATAGTATTTGAACCAAAAGCAGTATAACCTTGCTCCATTGCAGCACTTCTGATTGTATCAGTAATAAATCCTCTTGTTATTGCAACCAATGGGAACCATATAGGCAACCAGCCGGCAACCGCAAATAAAATCCAATAAGAATTCTCAACAATTCTATCGCCCATAATATCTAACAAAGCGCCAAGTTTTGATTCTTCATTGTATTTGCGTGCGACATAACCATCAACACCATCTAATGCAAAAGCAATTATTGTAAATATTAACGCCGCAATATAAGCTGATGCTGCCCCCGGACAAGTCACAATTAAAAATATCGCACAAAACATTACGAATATTCTAAATATTGATATAAAATTAGCCATAATATATTATCTCCTTTTTACTGTTTTAATCTTGAAAGCGCAAAATCAACTTTATCCAAATTCTTAGCCTTATCACCAAGCATTACTTGCTCTGCCTCTTCTAATATTGATGTTACCATCAAACCGTTATCTCCGCCTGAACGAGCATTTTTACCGGTTTCACAGCAACTGATAAAGTGTTGACACTCTAGTTTTAAAGGCTCAATTTCAAGATAATCCAACTTAATATTTTGAGTTGCATCTTTTACAAAATTATCAAAAATAACCAGCTTATTTTCCATAACCGTATCATCTAAAATCGCCGTTGCTTTTGTACCTCGAACAAGCAACTGAACGTGTTTTCTCGGAGTAATCCAACTATCAGAAATTTGACCTATCGCGCCTCCTTCAAACTCAATGGTCAAATGCGTAATATCCATAATATCATTTCTATCAGAAGAAGCGCCGACCGCTGAAATTACACGTTTTGGTTCTTTACCAATCACATAACTCATCATAGAAACATCATGCGGCGCCAAATCCCACATTACGCTACGGTCATTTTTAAAATAATTAACATTTAATCTATCACTTTGCGCGTAAACAATCTCACCTAACGCCCCTTCTTCAATAAGCATTTTTAATCTGTTTACCGCCGGATGATAAAGCAATAAATGTCCAACCATTAAAACAAGATTTTTTGATTGCGCTAATTCCATCAAATCTTTGGCTTCTTGCGCAACTGTTGAAATAGGTTTTTCAACATATACATTCTTGCCGGCTTCTAACACAGCTTTAACTATTTTGAAGTGGGTATGACTTGGAGTTACTACTGCTACAGAAGTAATATTCGGGTTGTTCAAAATTTCCCTAAAATCTTTTGTTATCTTAACTCCCGGATACTGTTCCGTAACTTTTTTCAAGTTTTCTTCATCCATGTCACAAACAATATCCAACACATTCAAGTTATAAAAGTTACGGACGATGTTGCGTCCCCATAATCCACAGCCTATAACGGCAATTCTTTGCTGACTCATATCTAATCCCTTAAATTGTATTTATACCTATAATATAATCATACGACCACAAGTTTTTTTTGCAAATATTTGAAGTTTTTTTAATATAACTTAAAAACTTACATATTTTGAGATATAATATTCACATAGATTTATTAATGAAGAGGAAGTATAAAATATGTTAGTATCATTAAACTGGTTAAACGAATTCGTAGATTTATCAGATATCGACGAAAAACAAATAGCACACGAACTTACAATGAGCGGACTTGAGGTAGAAGAAATTTTGGAGGTTAAAGCCCAATTTACAAATATTGTCACCGCAAAAATAGAGAAAATTGACAATCATCCAAATTCAGATCGCTTACACCTTGTAACGATTAATAACGGAAAAGGTTTAAAAACAGTAGTTTGTGGCGCACAAAACATTCAAGTAGGTCAAATTATCCCATACGCAAGCGTCGGAAGTAATGTTCTTGACCGCAAAACCGGCGAAATGTTTACTTTAACTCCTGCCGTTATCAGAGGTGTTGCCTCTGAAGGCATGCTTTGCTCCGCAGATGAACTTGGAGTTTCGGACAGAAATTATCAAGACGAAGACGGCATCTTAATTTTAAATAGAATCTTCCCGGAAGTTCAAATCGGCCAAGATGTTGAACAAGTTTTAGGATTTGAAAAAGATATTGTATTAAACGTTGCCCCGACAGCAAACCGCGGAGACCAAATGTCTGTTATTGGTGTAGCCAGAGAATTAAGCGCCATCTTTAATAAACCGCTAAATTTTTCACCACTAACATCAACTCGCGATTTATCAACTAACGATTTCAAAGTTGAAATCCTTGATGATAGCGTTTGCAAATATTATTCGTTAGGGGTATTAAAAGACATCAAAATTAAGCAATCTCCGGAATGGATGAAGAAAAGACTTTTAGCCTCCGGAATTCGTTCAATCAACAATGTTGTTGACATTACTAACTATGTTTTACTTGAATACGGAACACCTCTACACGCGTTTGACTATAACAAGTTAAACAATTACCTTTGCGTGCGACGCGCTCAAGAAGGTGAAAAAATCACAACCCTTGACGAAATCGAAAGAACCCTAACTAATGATTCTATCGTTATCGCAACAAAAGAACAACCGGTATGTTTGGGTGGAGTGTTCGGCGGCGCAAATTCAGAAATAGACGACAACTCAACCGCAATCGCACTTGAGGCGGCATATTTCGTTCCGGCAGCAATAAGAAAATCTTCCAGAAGCGTTGGTTATCGTAGTGAAGCTTCCGCCAGATATGAAAGAGGGGTCGATATTGAAGCAATCAAACCGGCACTTATGCGTGCAATGCAGCTATTAGTTGAGTTGGCAGATGCAAAAATTGAAGGCGTTGTAGAAGATGGCAACAACAAACTTCCTAATATTGAAATTACCCTCAGATATTCTCAAATAAAAAGAATTTTGGGTTGCGAAATCTCTGCTGAACGATGCGAAGAAATTTTGACAAACCTTGGATTTACAAAGCTCGGCGGAAACGATGCGGCCGCAAAATATTTAGTTCCGTCATACCGAGCAATGGATGTTTACAGAGAAATTGATTTAATCGAAGAAATTGCAAGAATTAACGGTTATGACAAAATTGCACCGACTCTTCCGCAAAAAAACGCAACAGCAACTATTTCTTTAGAAGAAAAAGTTACTAAAAAAATTCACCATTTGATGTTATCATCCGGACTTAACGAAATTGTAACAAGTTCACTAATAGGAAAACCTATGCTTGACAGATTTAAAATCACCTATGATGAAGAACACGCAGCATGCGTTCTAAACTCCGCAAGTGAAGAATGTACAATGTTGCGCCAATCCTTAACTCCGAGCCTTTTGAATTGTCTTAAATATAATAGTGATAACGGCCAAAAAACTTTTTGGGCTTATGAAATAGGCAAAACATACAAAATCGTTGCACCGGCAGATGAAAAATCTTCCGGAGTTAAAGAAACCAGTGTACTCGGAGCTATCATCACCGGCGAAATAGAAAATTCAAAATGGCAAGTAAAAACTGAAACCGATTTTTACACCGCCAAAGGTATCGTTGAAAAATTATTCAACGAACTCGGTGTTGAAAAAAGGATAAAACTTGTGCCTTTTGATAAATCAGACTTGAAAGAGTCACACAATGCACTTCATCCATACCGAAGTGCCGCAATTACAGTATTAGGCAAAAAACCTATTACTATCGGTTATATCGGCCAAATTCATCCGACATTAAAAAGCAAAATGAAACTTAATCAAGATGCTTTCGTTATAAAAGTAGATATTGATGAACTAATTGCTATCATCAAAGAAACAACACCAAGATTCAAAAAACTTGCACAATTCCCAGAAGTAAAACGCGATTTAGCTTTTGTAATCTCTGAAGATGTTTCTTATGAAGATATCCAAAAGGTTATCAAGGGTTCAGTACAACAAAACATATTCAAAGGAACCGAGATTTTTGACGTATATCAAGGCGAAAACATCGAAAAAGGTTACAAAAGTTTGGCTTTTAGAATTAAATTACAAGATGACAACGCTACATTAACCGATGAAATCATCGAATCACAAATGAATTCTATAAGAGCAAAACTTCAAAAAACATACGCGGACATATCGTTCCGAGAATAGGACAAACAAAGGCATTACGAGGTTCAAATGAAAAAACTTTTTTGTTACGTATTAATCATATTAAATATTTTAATTTGTTCAAATACAGTCAATGCGGCAGACGTAATGCCTAAGTATGTCAACCAAAATTTGGCCAAAACACTTGGTTTATACCAAGTCTCCGAAAAAATAACCCTATTTGAGCAACCCGATGAAAAATCTCAAATTATACATTGTTTTACTTGGGATAAAAATTATATATTCCCTGAAAACACCAAATTCGAAGATTTATTCACCGTATACATTGAAGATAAAGGGCTTGCTCTTATGGCTGTAACTGATGAAACAGAGGACTGGGTCGAAGTTGTTTACAATCATAGTGAAGGTTCTAAGGGGTGGATTAAAAAAGACGATCCCTACAAATTTATGACTTGGGTAAATTTTATGAATATATACGGTCGGAAATATGGGTTGTATAAACTTCAAGGCGCACCAAAAAATATTGAAAATATCAAAAGCGCCCCCGAAGACACCGCGCAAAATATTTCTACCCTTAATCATCCCGAAAAAATTAACCTAAACGTAATTAGGGGATATTTTGCACTTGTCAGCGTCTATGATTTGGACAGAACACCAAAAACGGGATTTATCAGATGGCGTTCTAATGACGGAGTTAAATATTTCTTCCCAAATATAACACCGTAAGATTTGATTAACATGTACAAAATTAAACAACAAATTTATTTAGATTTCACAAAAAATCAAAAATCGGCACTGTGCAATTTTTTACGTGCCTTGGTTAAAAAATCGCCGGAACTATCAACGGAAGAAATTTTTGAAATTTTCATAGAAAATGAAAAATATTATCAAAAAATCAACGCTTCAAAATTCGAATTTTTAAGCGAAATTATGGATGAAAATTGGTTTCGTGAAGATACAACAAAATATTTAAAAGAATGCAAAAAATATTACGATTACAAAAAATCACAAGAACCGTTAATTCAAGCTCAAAAATCGTTCGAAAAAAAGAAACGAGAATTTTTGCGCGAAATAAAGATGAAACACGAAAAACCAACAAAAAAACAAATTTATTATTACGAAAAACTATGTGATAAATACGAAATTGATAAAAAAAACATTGAAGAATTATCAAAATTTGACATAAAAGAAGAAATATCTAAAATAATTAATGAACACAATACAATAGGATTAGTATACGATGCTACAGAAAATGATTAAAAAACTTACAGATGCCGGAATTGAACATAATGAAGCAAAAATAGAGCTTGAAATGCTTTTTGAACATTTTGCAAACTATAGCACAAAAGATTTCGTACTCGGAACCCCGATTTCGTCTGAAAAATTGGCTATCGTAGAGGAAAAAGTAAACCTTCGAGCCGAAACTCGCATGCCTATCCAACATATTATCGGTTTTGCAAAATTTATGGGAGAAGATTTTATTGTAAACCCTTCGGTACTTATCCCGAGAGATGAAACCGAAATCCTTGTGCGCCAAGCCATCGACATTATTAACAAGAACAAATTTAACTCCGCACTTGATGTCGGCACCGGCACTGGCTGTATTGCTTGCATGATAGCGAAACATACTGATTGTAGAATTATTGGATTGGACATTTCAAACGAAGCATTACATACCGCAATCAATAATGCCACTCGCCTAAATCTTTTTAATAAAGCCATTTTTAGAAAAAGCGACATTTTCTCAAAAATTCGTGATTATGAAAAATTTGATTTAATTGTTTCAAATCCGCCATACATTCCATTATCTGAAAAACCAAAAATCCAAAAAGAAGTTACCTTTGATCCAGATTTGGCACTTTACACCTCTGATGAAAAAGGCTTGGAATTTTATGAAAAAATCACATTAGGAGCTAAAAAAGTTTTAAACCCGAACGGATATCTCCTTTTTGAAGTTGGAATAAACCAAGCTGATGATATTGCCGATATAATGCGCTCAAATAACTTTGAAAACATTGAAATCATCCAAGACTTGGCCAACATCGACAGAGTGGTTATGGGTAGGCTAAATAAAGGCATATAGTATTGCGAAAAGTAGGCAAAATAAATGCAATCATCGCGGGCGTTCAGTAATACTGAACGCCCGTACTGTCGATAATACCTTAGATTAGATTGGTGAACAATTTATTATTAGGTTTCATTTAACAGACCAACTTTGTTAATAATTCATTTCCCAACCATCCATCATAATTTTTTTGGCACAAGTCATTCCAGGCTGTTTTATACTCATGTCTAAACAATTATTTTCCGTTTGTTCTTTAGTCAGACTATGCCCGTAAGGCAAAATACCAACACCGTGCCTCCTTGCAAGATAAAAAACATCTCTACCTAGTTGGTTTGGACCTTTTGGACCATTTACATCTACTCTAACACCAGTATTTGGAACTATTTCACCTGTTTCAGCATTCAAAATGCTAACTATAATTGTATATAAAGTTCCGTCTGGCAAATAAAATTTTACAACATTTTTTGATGGTTGTAGATAAATATTAGCAATTTCTCCATTAAGAAATTTATATGGTTTAATCTTATCATAACCGCATTCTTCGTATGTTTCGCACAATGTTGCGTTGTTGAAATATGGTTCCCAGTATTTCTCAAAGTACGCTTGGTTACCTAACTCAAAAGCATCATCCCAAAAGTCGGAAGAACCATTCTCTACTTCTGAGAGTTTAAATGCTTGATTAAGCGTAATATATGCTTTTTGAAGTTTATTAACGTATGTTTTTTTCTTGTGATTTGCAATTAAATTCGGCATTGTAATCGCCGCTACAACCCCGACGATTGCGAGGGTGATAAGGACCTCTGCGAGGGTAAAACCAGCCCTACCGAAAATGCGGGACGCCGCTTTTGAATTTGAATTGTTGTAATTTTTTGTCATTTTTTGACTCCTTTCTTGTTGTTGTATATTACTGTTATTTTCTGTTACTTTTTAACTTTTTACCCTTCCACTCGCCCCTCGGGGGAGAGGATAGAAATTCTGTTTGAGCTTGCGAAAACTTGAATTTCTTGGTGAGGGGTTTGTAGTTTTTAGACTAAAGTCCACCTTACTTGTCTCAACTGTCATTCTGAACTTGTTTCAGAATCTCTTTTTTCTTTTTGAAAATGTTTGACCCTCACCTAGAACACTTTTGACTCGTATCCTCGTCAAGTGTTCTTTCCTCTCCCATTGGAGAGGGGAATATTTTGGAGGAATGATTATTTTTCTGCATGACAAAGTACCTAATTGAATAACAATTAGGTTTTTAAAAACGTTGATATCACTGGGTTTTAGGCACCCAATAGGGTGCAAACCCGCTCTACGCTTGGATTGCCCCCCCCCCCGTAGGCGCAAATGCAGTCATAGCAAGGGTTTCGGGCAATTTTGAACCCCCGACTTTTTCCATAAAATCTATATTCATACTACTCAGACGCATATTTTTCATATACCCATTATAACAAATTTTTTAACAAACGCAAGCACTATGTTAAAGAAAAAAACGACGAATATAAATTCGTCGTTTTTTATATATTTTAAACTTATAAAATTAACAAATACCTTCACGAAGTCGTACAATTGCAGCACCCCAAGTCATACCGGCACCAAAACCGCAAAGAATTGCAGTTGTACCAAGTTTTACTGTACCCTTTTCTACGCCTTCTGCCAATGCAATCGGTACTGAAGCGGCAGACGTATTACCATAATATTTGATGTTAGATATTACTTTTTCATCTGCATAACCCAAACGTTGTTGCATTGCCTCAATAATTCTTTGGTTAGCTTGATGCGGAATCAAATAATCAACGTCCTCTGGTTTCATACCCGCATCTTCAAGGCATTTATCAATATATTGTGGAAGAACTTTTACAACAAATTTGTAAACTTCTTTACCATTCATTCTTACGTGACAATCGTGCTGCGTATTAGGTTCAACTAACGGACAAGTTTTACCAGGCATGTTCATATAAATATACTCTCCTATTGAACCATCAGCTCTTATATCTAAAGCAAGAATATCGTCAACACCGTCTTCTGCCTCAGTTACAACAAGCGCACCAGCACCATCACCAAACAATATCGAAGAACTTCTATCGGTCCAATCCATCAATCTTGAATTGTTATCTGTTGCAACAATCAAAATATTTTTGTACATACCAGAACCAATAAAACTTCTTGCTATTTGAAGTGCATAAATAGTTCCCGAGCATGCTGCTGTAATATCAAAAGCCGGAACAAAATTAGGAATTCCCAATCTTGCTTGCATGTGACATGCGATTGCCGGATATAATTGAGGCGGAGCTGATGAAGCTGCGATGATACAATCTATTTTATCAACCGGAATACCGGATTTTTCAATCGCATTTTTAGCGGCTTTTTCACCCAAATCAATCGCATTCTCATCGCCAGAAACCAAACGACGCTCTTTGATGCCTGTACGTGTATAAATCCATTCGTCAGATGTATCAAAAATTTTTGTCAAATCATCATTTGTAACAACTGTTTCAGGTAAACAATACCCAACACCCGCAATTCTTAACGGTTTAATATTTGTCATAAATTATTCCTCATAAAATTGTGCTATTTTATCATTTACGCCGGTTTCAACCGCATCTTTTGCGACTCTAACCGCGTTTTTGATTGCATAAGCTTTACTTCTACCATGCGAAATTACGGTAATACCTTTAACGCCTAAAAGCAACGCTCCGCCGAATTCCTCATAGTTAATTCTTTTATTAATTCTTTTCAAGAACGGTTTTGCAATCATACCAATAATTTTACCGATAATATCTGATTTGAATTCGCGTTTAATCAACTCAAACAACATTCTTGATGTTCCTTCGGTAATTTTTAATGCTACGTTACCGACAAAACCATCACATACAATGACATCACAAACATTCAAGAAGATTTCTTTTCCTTCAATATTACCAACAAAATTTACCTTATCTTGCGCATCTAAAAGTTTATATGCCGCTTGTGCAAGTTCATTACCTTTTCCGGCTTCTTCACCAATGTTTAAAACGCCTACTCTAGGATTTTCAATACCAAGAACGTTTTTAGAGAATGTTGAACCCATTATAGCAAATTGTTGTAACATCTCCGGTGTACAATTGCTATTTGCACCGGCATCAATTAATACTATCGGTTTTTTCATCGTAGGAAGAGTTACCGCAATAGCAGGTCTATCAATCCCTTGAATTCTACCCAATCCGAACAAACTAGACGCCATAGCAGCACCCGTAGAACCCGCAGCAACAACCGCATCAGAACTACCTTGTGCAACCGCATCTACTGCCAATATAATTGAAGATTTCTTCTTTTTACGAATAGCTTGTGCAGGTGCCTCGCCCATTTCAATAACTTCTGCGGCATGTGTTATTTTAATATCTAATTTGCTAGTATCTATTTTTATTCTGGTTAATTTTTTACTGCCAGAACCACAATCTGAATAAAAACCTTCTTGAGCAATTTTATCTAGTTCTTGCTCAATCTTATCTTGTTTCCCAACCAATTCGATAGCTACACCATAATCGTGTGCTGCCCATACTGCACCTGCCACGATTTCATGTGGAGCGTGGTCTCCTCCCATTGCATCAACCGCTATTCTTGTCATATTGCCCTCTCAAAAGTCTCTTTGTTATTTGACGGAAGAAGGGATTAACCCTTCTTCCATAATATTAATAATTATTCTTTATCTTCAGCTTCAGTTTCTGTTGTTTCAACAACTTCTTCTTTAACTTCTTCAGCAACTTCTGCCTTAGGAGCTTCTTCAACAACTACTTCTTCAACTTTTTTTGCTGATTTAGCCGGTTTTTCTTCTACAGCTACAGCATTGCCTGCATCTTTTAAGCTAACCGGTTTTCCTTTGTAATAACCACAAGCTGTGCAAACTGTGTGAGTTAAAACTGTTTCCCCACAATTTGAGCAAGTTGTAATTTCCGGTTTAGAAGCTTTCCAATTTGATCTTCTGTGACCTTGTGCTGAATGTCCTGTTCTTTTCTTTGGTACTGCCATTTTGATTTTCCTTTATATTTTCTTCTACTATTTACTTTCGCTACCCAATCACGAGTTCCACTTGGCCCTTGAGAACCTTTAGAGCCGCTCTCATGATTTAGTCAAATTTAATATTTTTAAATACTTCCATTCGTGGATCGGGGATATTTTCTTCTTGTAAAAATTTTCCCTCATTACAATTTATACCACAAACTTTTTTATTTGGTAAATTTAATATTACAGATTGATACATTAAGTCATAAATATCAATTTCATCTGCACCATCCAAATCCGTTACGAATTCACCATCCTTAATCTCGATTTCTTGCCCGTATTCCTCTTGTAACGAGTTTTTTGCAAAATACTCATCGATATCAAAATCAAGGTTATAATCAAAATCTTTCAAACAAAGATCGCATTGTAAACGAACTTGTCCGGTAATTTTTCCGGAGATTTCAATCATGTCTCCGAGAGATTTTGCAACAAGACTAGCAGAAATTTCACCAATCGAATTTATTTCAGGCATTTCCTCCTTAAAATTCAAAGCTAACATTTTTGTTTCTGCTTGTTCAAGTTCTTCAATTTTCAAGAATATATTCTTCATAACACTTATAAACAATATAATAAAAATATTATTTTTACAAGATAAAAAGTTTCGACTAAAGGAAAACTAAATACAAATGTAAAATTGTATTAAGAAAATTAGAATAAGAATCATGTTTGAGATAATATTAAGACAATTTAGTGGATAGTTATAGATAGGTTATTAGTGGAGTAAAAAAATGAAAAAGATTATCTGTGCGTTATTAACGCTATTGCTCGTTAGCAGTTATTCGGGCGTTACATACGCAATCCAAACAACGCCCCAACAAACTTTACAGGCGGCCCCAAACGCTAAAACGGTTGAATTGGCGTTTGTATTCGACGGACCTTCAGATAAAAACACTGAGGTTCTAAAAACATTCCAAAAAACAATCACTCGTTCGTTGTTGCCGGATTTTAAAGCATCATTCCCGAACGATTTGGTATTTACCGGTGATTGGACAGAACAAAGTGCTATCACAGCTTCTGAAAAAGCTTTGCAATCAAGAGCCATGACAGTTATTTCTTTAGGTTATATGTCAAGCACTTATTTATCAGAAAAGAAAAACAAACAAAAATTTGTTATCACTATTGACGAATACGGATTGAGAGATTTTGGAAGTGCGGCATTCTTTAACCCTCTTAAACAATCAGTAAATGACTTTATTTTGTTTAAGAAATTAGTTCCAACTCAACACAAAACAGCTATCTTGATGAACGAAAATTTCTACAAAACACACAACGATTGGAATACTATCATCAAGAAAAAATTTAAAGAAAAAGATTGTGATTTAGATTTTGCAGTTATACCTGTAAGCGCTAAAAACATAAAAGCATCTTTGGCAAAAATTCCTTCTGATGCTGATTCGGTTTTTGTAACTCCGATGTTCAATCTTTCTACTGAGCAAAGAAAAGAACTTTACGCTTTTATTAACGAGAAAAAACTCCCTTCTTTCTCTTCTGTGGGTAAAGAAGACGTTGAATTAGGCGCATTGTTAGGAACTTCGACCCCGGATGTTGACAGAAAAATTGCAGAGGCAACTTCGTTTAACATCCATGGCGTTTTACATGGCAACGTAGTTAAAAACGAAAAAATCCCGTTCTATGATGACAAGGTTATTTTCTATAACAGCGATACCGGCGAAATGTTGGGTTATTCTGCACCGTTGAGATTGCTAAACAACGCAGAAGTTGTAACTAACAAGCCGGTACCAAAATATGATTTGTCATACGTATTCAACAAGTTAGAAGAAAGCAACTTAGATATTGCCAGAAAAAAATATCTTGTTGATGCAGCAAGAAGAGCTACAACCGGAGCATACTTGAAGTATCTTCCGACATTAAGAATTGATTTAGGTCATCAGTCATATAACGATGCTTATGCAAATAGTTATTCTAACGTTCCGACAAGAGTGGGCCAATTCACTATCGGCATGGATCAAATGATTTACGCACCTGATTTGGTTACTAACATTATTGTTAAACATAAAAAGTTAAAATTTGACAAAGCAGAAAAAGTTTTAACTGAACAGAATATGGGACTCCAAGTCGGACATTTGTATATTGATACATTAATGCTTGAAAACATTATCAAAGTTCAAGAAGAATTTGTTAAAGAAACTCGCGAAAACCTTGCAATTGCAAGAGTTAGAGAAAAAACAGGTCACTGCGGTTATGAAGAAGTTCTACGTTGGGCCGGAGAAGTTAGCGAAGCTGAAAAGAAACTTTTATCAATGAAGGCTGATTATAACAACGTAAGAATTTCCATTAACAAACTTTTATACAAAGACCAAACAGAAAAATACACGTTTGCACCGTTGACAGCTACAGACCCGGCATTCTATACAAAAGATTTACACGTAATTGATCACGTTAGAACACCGGAAAAATTGCGTAAATTCACAGATATGTTAGTTGAAGAAGCAATTTATCTTGCACCTGAAACAACAAAACTAAAAGCTGCAATTGCAATGAAAAAAGCTGAAATTTCAAATTATGCACAAAAATTCATTATGCCAAATGCAAAATTAAGCTTGGAATATGGCTCAATGTTTGACAGACATTTGCCATACCAAACAGAAGGCAATCAACAAATGGCTGCAACTTATGTTGCTACACACGGTTTGTATGGTACACCTTGGTTAAACTTAGATAAACACTCAACAAGAGTAATGATTGCGGCACAATGGAAACCTATTGAAGGCGGTACAAAAATTGCTGAAATCGCAAGATGTAAAGCTGAATTAAATGAACTTAATGCATATTTAGAAGAAGTTAACACTGAAATCGAGCGTCAAATACGTGAAGTTGTTAACCGCGCAATCGCAAAATACTTTATTATCGAAAAATCATACAAAGCAATGTTTGCTGAAGCTGAAAACTATCAATTAGTAAAAGCACGATACCTACAAGGCAAAGCTCCAATCACACAGCTTGCCGATGCTCAACACTTGTATTTTTCATCAAAAGTTGATGCAATGAACTCTCAATATGAATTCTTCAAAGAATTAATTTGGGTTCAAAGAGGTTTAGTATCAGTAAACTGGACAAAACCGACTCAAGAAGCAATGGATTGGGTTAAGAAAATCCCTGAAATTCTTGCTTTTGCGGATATTGGCGACTATATTCACCAGCCTGTGAAGACCTATTCCAGTGGTATGTTTGTTCGGCT
>JAZSRN010000061.1:0-5028 GCA_045538535.1 Candidatus Gastranaerophilaceae bacterium
TGAAAAAGTCGGGGGTTTAAAATTACCCGAAACCCTTACTATGACTGCATTTGCGCCTACGGGGGGGGGGGCAATCCAAGCGTAGAGCGGGTTTGCGCCCTATTGGGTGCCTAAAACCCAGTAATATCAACGTTTTTAAAAACCTAATTGTTATGCAATTAGGTGTATTGTCATGCGGGAAATTCCCTCGTGGAAGTCCAAAAATTAATAAAACAAACAAGAGATATAGGTGTACTAATAATAAGAAAGGAAGTGTAAAATGAACAAAAAATTTGCAAAAGGTTTCACCAAGCCGAGCAGAGGAATGAGCACGAAGTGCGAAAGTCGAACACGCGTCTGTCGAAACCGCGCTTTTGACAGCAAGTGTGAGCGGTTCCGTTTATCGCGAGGCGCAGTAGCCAGTTCGGGTACAAAGGCAGCCTTTACCCTTGCAGAGGTACTTATCACCCTAGCAATCGTCGGGGTTGTAGCGGCGTTGACTTTGCCGAATTTAATTGCTAATTATCAAGAGAAAGTAACTGTAAATAAATTAGAAAGAATGTACTCAATATTATCACAAGCTAACACAATGGCGAATTTACATGAAGATATATTGCCGGAAACTACGGGTAATAGCTGGGAAGATTCAAGTAATGCTGTTTTTAATCGTTTTAAAGCTCATTTAAAGATTGCCAAAGATTGTGGTTTTGAAGATGGTTGTTTTCCAAATGTTACTTATAAAAAATTTAATGGTTCGGATGCTTTGAACTTTATAACAAATCGAATACCTCGTTATATGGTGCGTCTAAATGACGGTTCAGCAATTGCTTTTGTTGGTTATGCTTACGCTATGTCTCCGGGATATGATCAAGTTGCCGCTGAGTTTCGTGGGTTTGGAGGAGCTTATTATGATGTTAATGGTGATGGCGCGCCTAATCAATTTGGAGTTGATATATTTCAATTTAATTTTAATAAGTATGGTATTGTCCCATATAATGAACTTGCTAAGCTAGAAAATACTGATTATCTTGATGATTGCTATACAAATGGGTATTATTGTAGTACTTGGGTGTTACAACATAAAAATTTAAATTACAGACGCTGTGATAAAACTGTATTGTTAGAGACTAATGGTACATGTAAGCGATAGTTAAACAAGAAATTACGTATTAAGCAAAAATGCGGAAGGTTAAGCCCTCCGCATTTCGGTTACAAAATCTTAACTTATGACATTTTTGTCAAAGAATTTCTGTAAATACTTTCGACAACATCTTCGCCGTTGCCACAAGGCCCGATTGCAAGCAATCCGCTCAAGGATGGGGTTTCGTAGGTTAATTTAACTAATTTTGCGATATCAGCTTCCGTAAAGCCTTCATCCGTTAATTTTTCTGCTACACCTACGGATGCAAGCCATTGTTCAACACCTTTTGCTGCTTTTTCTGCTTCTGAATGATCACCCGTCAAACCTTCAACTATCGGGGCTAAAATGTCGGCCAAAATATAAGATTGTTTAGGGTAGATACATTTTACAACTGCCGGTAAAAGGATTGCTAAACCTAAACCGTGTGAAAGTTCCGGTTTTATTCCGCTTAGTGGGTGTTCAAGTGCGTGAGTATAATGTAACAGTCCGTTATCAAAGCATACACCGCCCATCATTGCTGCGTATGTTAAATAGTATCTTGCCTCTAAATCTTCCGGATTTGCGTTGGCTTTAGGAAGGTATTTGGCAACAAGTGCAATGACTTCTCTTGCTAAAGTTACGGCGTATGGTGATGCAACTGCTGATGTTGCAGCTTCTACAACGTGGTTTACTGCATCAATTGAAACGTATTTTGTTTGTTTTGGTGACAATTTTGTCATTAATTGAGGGTCGTCAATTGCATAAGTAGGATATATGCAATCGTAAGCGATTGCAGGTTTGAAATTCTTTTCCGGAATTGTAACAACTGCAAATCTATTGGTTTCCGTTCCCGTACCATGGGTCAAATTGATTGATACAATTGGTACGGCTTTGTCAGGAGTGAATTTGAATTCGTATAAATCTTCTGCTGTTTTGTCCGGATATTCAAGCAAAATTGCCACTGATTTTCCGGCATCTGTAGGTGAACCGCCTCCAATTGCTATTACGGCTTTTGCACCAAAATCTTTTGCCAATTTTGTTGCGTCGTTTACGTGATAAGTCGTAGGGTTTGGTGTAACTTGGTCATAGTTTACGTAACCGATACCATTTTCTTGGAGGGCTTTTTCAACAACATCCCAAGCGCCGGTTGCTTTGTATGCGTTACGGCCGGACATAACAATTACCTTGTCGATACCTTTGGATTTCAAATCTTTTGATATGTCGTTGATTTTTTGGATAGCTCCTACACCAAAATAAACGGTTGTACGGGTTCTAATTTCTTTGATTTCATTGATGTTTATGTTGTTTTCCCACATAAATTTCTCCTTCTTTTTCTAAACACTCGACAAAGTGATTATCTGATAAATATAATCCCTTTGCAATAATTATTTTTGATTAGGCATTGATGTCTTTTGTGATTTGAGTTTTTAATTCGTCAAGTGATGAAAATTTCATCTCTTTGCGTATCATTTTGTTGAAAATTATTCGGATATTTTCGCCATATATATCTTTGTCAAAATTTAGGATATGTACTTCTAAAATCGGTTTTGAATTCCCGGCGATTGTAGGTTTAATCCCAAAATTTGCAACTCCTTTGTATAAATGTCCGTTGTATACAACACCTACTGAATACGCGCCAAATGGAACATCTATTAACTCGGGCGGATAATTTATGTTTGCGGTTCTAAATCCAATCGTGCGTCCTATTTTGTTACCTTCGATTACTGTTCCGGAGACAGAAAAATTATGGATTAACATCGTGTTTGCGGTGTTTATATCGCCTTTTGCTAATAAATTTCTGATATTTGTGCTGGAAATTATTTCGTCATGAAATTTTTGCGGGGTTATTTTGCAATATTTATAGCCATATTTCGCACCCATATTTTCTAAGAAATTTGTGTCACCCGATTTTTTGCACCCAAAAAAGTGATTAAAACCGGTTGCGATGAATTTTGGTGAAAAATATTTTATTAAAATGTTTTCCAGATAGTTTTGTGCGTGTAGTTGAGATATTTGCTCAAAGTCGAGCATGTATAAATAATCAACCCCCAATTCTTCAATGTATTTAATTCTATCTTCGCGTGATAGAATATATTTAGGACAAACCCCGTAAAAAAAACAACAAGGATGGTCTCTAAATGTTATTACTGCTGATTTTAGATTGTTTTCTTTTGCATAATTTACTGCTGATTTTATGACTGCACAATGTCCTAAATGTACTCCGTCAAAATAACCGAGTGCAATGCATAAATTAGGGTTGTGGTTTAATTCTTCAAATATTTGCATATAGCTATTATAGCGCAAAAATAAACCCCCATTAATTAATGAGGGTTTAAAAGTTTGTAACTTATATTAGCAACTAGCAAGAGCAGCTACAAGAAGAACAAACTTGTGATTTTAATGAGTCTGCTTTGTCTGTGCGTTCCCAAGGTACATCAAAATCAGTTCTTCCCATGTGTCCGTATGCTGCTAATTTTTGATAAAATTTGCCGCCGTTTTTAGCCGGAAGATTTCTCAAATCAAATGTTGACAAAATTGCAGCCGGTCTCAAATCGAAGTTTTTGAATACTAAATTTGAGATTTCATCATCTGAAATTTTGCCGGTGCCGAAAGTGTCAACCATAATTGAAACCGGTTCAGCAACGCCGATTGCATAAGCCAATTCGATTTCGCATTTTTCAGCCAATCCTGCAGCTACGATGTTTTTTGCAACATAACGGGCTGCGTAAGCTGCTGAGCGGTCAACTTTTGTTGGATCTTTTCCGGAGAAAGCGCCGCCGCCGTGACGTGAATAACCACCGTATGTATCAACGATAATTTTACGGCCGGTCAAACCTGCATCGCCTTGTGGGCCTCCGATTACAAAACGTCCTGATGGGTTGATAAGAATTTTTGTATCAGAATCAATTTTAATTTCTTCAGAAGCAAATACGTAGTCGATAACGTGTTTTTTCAAATCTTCTTTAATGATTGCTTGAACTTTTGAATTGTCTGAAATTCCGTTGATTTCAGGATCGTGTTGAGTTGAAAGCAATACTGTATGGATTTTAGACGGTTTTCCGTCAACATATTCAACTGTAACTTGAGATTTTCCGTCCGGTCTTAAGTAGTTTAACAGACCTTGTTTGCGCACTTGTGCTAATCTGTATGATAATTTGTGTGCCAAACTGATTGGAAGAGGCATAAGTTCAGGAGTTTCGTTGCAAGCGTATCCGAACATAATACCTTGGTCTCCGGCACCTATATTTTCGGTTTCTGATGATGAAGTGTCAGCGTTGTCGTTTCTTGTTTCATAAGCTTTGTTTACACCGCCAGCAATATCAGAAGATTGTTCGTCAATGCTTGTTAATACTGCACAAGTTTTGTAATCAAAGCCACCGCCTTCGCGTCCGACATATCCGATGTTTTTAATAGTATTTCTAACTACGGTAGGAATATCAACGTAGCAGTCAGAAGTGATTTCACCACAAACAAGTGCCATACCTGTGGTAACAGTAGTTTCTGCGGCAACGCGTGATTGTGGGTATTTTGTCAAAAATTCGTCCAAAATTGCATCAGAAATCTGATCGCAAACTTTGTCGGGGTGTCCTTCCGTAACTGATTCGGAAGTGAATAAAAAGTTTCTTGGTGTCATTTCCAGTTTTCTCCTTAATTTATTTTTCTACTTGCCGGTAAGGTTTTTAATTCCAACCCGGCATACATTAAGCAAAATGATACAATCAAAAAAAAACAAAATCAAATAATGATTTTGTTGTATTAATATTTATTACAAAGTGGTCGGTATTTTGTAGAGAGAATATAGTGCTTGCCAAATGTTAAAAAATTTGATATATTGGGAATATGAAAAATATGCGTCTGAGTAGTATGAACATAGATTTTATGGAAAAAGTCGGGGGTTCAAAATTGCCCGAAACCCTTGCTATGACTGC
>JAZSRN010000057.1:0-5434 GCA_045538535.1 Candidatus Gastranaerophilaceae bacterium
TTTTGAACCCCAGACTTTTTCAATGAAATCTATGTACATACTATCCATAAGCATATTTACCATATACCCATTATATCAAATTTTTTAACAAGCGCAAGTATTTTATTAAAAAACAACAAAGCACACATTCACAAACAAGGCACGTACACGCACTATAAATCTATCCGAAAGTATATTTACGGTCAATTAACTCATCCGGCAAAAACTGTTGTTTTACATCTGGAGCCAAATGAGAATAGATATACCCTTCACCAAAACCATATTTTTTGGCATCTTTGTAATGCGCATCTCTTAAATGCATAGGAGGCGGAAAATCTTTCCCGCTTTTAATGTCTGCTAAAGCCTCATCAATCGCACAAATTGCCTCATTAGATTTTTTGGCACGCGCAACATATATCACCGCTTGAGCCAACGGAATCCGGCCTTCCGGTAACCCTAAAAGTTCAACTGCCTTATACGCTTCAACCGCTATTTTTAGAGCATTTATGTCGGCATTACCTACATCTTCAGCAGCACAAACAATCAATCTTCTCGCAATAAAACGGGGATCTTCACCCGCAGCAATCATTTTAGCTAAATAATAAATTGCGGCATCAGGGTCGCTACCACGTAAACTTTTTTGAAATGCTGATGCGCAATCATAATGTTCTTGTTCCGAATATCTGGTATTTCTCTGTTGACAAATTTCTTCAATAATTTTTACAGTCAAATTTCTTCTGCCATCTTTTAAATCAGAGGCAAAATAAGCATTTTCAACAACATTTAAAGCATAACGCGCATCACCACGCGCAAGATTTATAATAAAATCAATCGCACCGGTTTCACAATCCATCGGAAGGTAATTTTTTGCCAGATACGCAAATCCACGCTTGATGATACTATCCATGCTCCTATCATCAATTGAATTTAACCTTATCACCTGAACTCTTGATAATAATGCCGGAACGACTTGGAACGAAGGATTTTCGGTTGTTGAACCAATCAAAAACAATGTTCCATTTTCCAAATGTGGCAGAAGTGCATCTTGTTGAGTTTTAGAATATCTATGAATTTCGTCAATAAATAATATTGTCTTAACTCCGCTACGAAGAGCCATTTTTGCATTTTCCACAGCCTCTTTAATATCTTTAACACCCGAGGTTACCGCTGAAATCTCTATGAAATTTGCATTAGTTTTTGTTGCAATAAGGCGCGCTAATGTAGTTTTGCCACACCCCGGCGTCCCCCATAATATAAGCGAAAACAAACGATTTGTTTTCAATAAATTCAACAAAGGACTTCTATCCGAAATAACGTTACTCTGCCCAACAAAATCCTCAAGAGTTTTGGGTCTCAATATTTCGGCAAGTGGAATTTGCTTATTCTGATTTTCAAGTTCCGTAAATAAGTTGTTCATAGTATAATTATACCATAAAGACATTGGTGTTTTCAAAATCGGAAAGGTAACGTCTAATGGTCAAAAAAATTTTGATTATATTTAGCGCAATAATGATACTTTGCGGAATTTATACTATTGCTCAAAAACCCAAAAACTCAAATGAAGTCGTTTTTTGGACACTACAAATGAGCAATTTTTCTGAGTACATGAACAATGTTATAACCGAATTTGAAAAAGAAAACCCAGAAATCAAAATCAAATGGATTGACGTCCCATTTTCAGAAGGCGAAAAACGGACATTGGCAAGCATTTTATCAGACAACCCACCAGATTTGATAAATTTAAATCCGGATTTTACAAATTTACTAGCGCAAAGAGGCGCATTACAAGAAATCGAAACACAAAAAGCCACTCAATTTAACCCAGAACTACTTGAAGCGCTTAAAGTTAATCAAAAATTGTATTCCCTACCATGGTACGCTACTTCTGCAATTACAATTTACAACAAAGAATTAGTGCAAAAATCCAATATCGAACTTCCGAAAACATACCAAGATTTAGGCAAAATTGCACCACAAATCAAAAACAAAACAAACGCATTTGTTTACATCCCAACTATTACCGAAAACGACACAATGGCCAAAATCTTGCACAAATATGACTCCAATTCGGCAGAAAAAATCAATTCGGCACAGTCTATCGAAATTTTTAATTTTTTCAAAGATTTATATGACAAAAATTTTATCCCGAAAGAATCTGTAACTTTAACACTTAACGAAGCTTTAGAAAAATACATGTCTGAACAAGTAGTATTTTTCTCTGCCGGCGCAAACTTTTTAAATATGATAAAAGAAAATGCACCTCTAACATACAAACACACAGATGTCGCACCTCAACTGGTCGGAAAATTAGGCCAAAACGATTTTTCATTAATGAATTTTATCATCCCGAAAAAAGCAAAACACAAAGAAGAGGCCTTAAAATTTGCACTTTTTTTGACCAATGATGAAAACCAACTTGCATTAGCAAAATTGACTAATATAATCGCCACAAACCAAAAAACTCTTCAAAACGAATTTTACACAAAATACGATGACAAAGATTTGATGGCAAAAGCAAGAGTCTTGAGTGCACAACAACTCAACAAAATCAATCCGATTATAATTCCGGATAAAAACCAAAAAGAAATAAATCTATTAATTAACACCGCCGTACAAGAAATTTTATTAAACAAAACTTCAACCGAAAAAGCTCTCAATGACATTGCAAAACAATGGCAAGCATTAAATGATTAACCATAAAAGCTATTTAACATAGCAAAAGAGGCTGACATATTTGCGTCAACCTCTTTTGTTATAATTTGAATATTTGATTATATTTCTTTTACGATAATGGTTGCATTTTGTCCGCCAAATCCGAAAGAATTTGAAAGCGCAACTTTTACATCAGCTTTTCTTGCTTTGTGTGGAACATAATCCAAGTTAGCAACATGTTCATCTTGATTATCAAGATTGATAGTCGGAGGAACAATTTTATCGTTTATTGATTTTACACAAGCGATACATTCCACTGCACCAGTTGCACCCAAACAGTGACCATGCATTGATTTTGTTGAACTTACAAGCAAGTGTGAATTTTTATCTTTATCGCCAAATACAGACGCTACGGCCAAAGATTCAGCAACATCACCCAAACCGGTACTTGTTCCGTGTGTATTGATATAATCAACTTCTTCCGGTTTCAAACCGGCATCTTTAAGTGCAAATTCCATTGACTTAATCGCACCTGCACCGTCCGGAGCTGGCGCAACAACATCATAAGCGTCGGCAGATTGACCATATCCAACAACTTCGGCATATATTTTAGCACCACGTTTTTTGGCATGCTCGTATTCTTCTAACACAAGGACTCCGGCACCTTCACTCATTACAAAACCATCTCTGTCTTTGTCATAAGGACGAGACGCTTTTGAAGGCTCATCATTACGTTTTGACAATGTTCTTGCGCTTGAGAATGCACCTAAACCAACATCACAAATTGTTGCTTCACAACCACCGGCAATCATAATATCAGCATCACCATACTGAATAGCGCGGAAAGCATCGCCAACTGAATGTGTACCGGTTGCACAAGCCGAAACAACAACTTTGTTAATACCTTTAAATCCATACTTCATTGAAATTCTACCAGAAGGCATGTTTACAATCATCATAGGGATAGTAAACGGAGAACATTTGTTCGGCCCTTTTTCAATGATACGAATGTGGTTTTCTTCGAAAGTTCTGTAACCACCTGCGGCAGAGCTAACGATAACACCAACTTTGTACGGATCAATTCCGGTAATATCTTCCAATTTTGCATCTTTTACAGCCTCATCAGCCGCAACCATAGCAAATTGAATGAATCTATCCATTTTTTTTGCATCTTTTGGGTCAATATATTCTTCAGGATTAAAATTTTTAACTTCACCTGAAATTTTCACAACGTGTCTTTCATTATCGACAAGTTCTGAAGTAGTGATACCACTTTTCCCTTCTACAAGACTATTCCACAAATTATCAACACCCACACCGAAAGGGGTCACAGCTCCAAGTCCTGTAATAACAACTCTTCTTTTAGTCATGTCTATACCTTATAAATAATACTAATTGAATAAATAATGAGGGAGAAAATTCATATTCAATTTTCACCCTCACTAAATTTTATACACCTAAATAGTGTTTTCACAACTATGAGTGTGAATCGATGTAAGAAACAGCGTCTTGAACAGTTTGAATTTTAGCAGCTTCATCATCAGGAATTTCGCAACCGAATTCTTCTTCAAAAGCCATTACCAATTCAACTGTATCTAAAGAATCAGCACCCAAATCAGCTGTAAAACTAGCTTCTGGAGTAACTAATGCTTCATCAACACTCAATTGATCAACTACTACTTTTTTAACTTTTTCAAATGTACTCATCTTCTTTTTTCCTCATTAAATTATTGTATTACAATATAACTTCCATTTCATTATACTAACTACATATTTTTTTTGCAAGAATTTTACAAAACCATGCCAAGATTGTTAAAAAACTTTACGGAAAATTTATTTTTTGTTTCGAAAAATAATACAAGGATACATATAACCGCACCCTTGCTAAACTACAAAACGAACAATTTAAATTGTTAGCAAATTCAATAATCGAATCTCTAAACTATTCTAATAAACAAAACGAATAATATCCGCTAGTGCGAGTATCTTTTGAGTATGAACTCGCCCCTCCAGAATAAGTTGCAAACTCAAAAACAGTTATTAAATTATTATACGTTTCACCATTTGTAATTATACTAAATGGAAGCTCTGGTAATCCTAATTGAGCAGGAGGAATTTTATCTTGATACAACAAAGGTTTTAATGCTTTTAAATCTTCTTCTGATGGCAATTTATCAAGACCTCCACAATGAACTACAGCCCCTAAAAAATAATTCGGATGGTAACCATACCCACTATATCCATACCCCAACAATGGGAAAGCATCATCATACGACCCGGTCTCGGGCTGAAATGCAAGACCGTAACAATTACCATTTGCCTCAAATGCACATTTATTACCCAATCCATTAGCGTTGAACAATATTACATCTCCGCTTTCTACGCCGTTATCACTTACTTTACTTAGTTTATTCGGCATTTTGGAGCCGTTCCAGTCGAATACCGCTGCTACGCAACCGGATGTACTTGATTGATTGTTTGACCAAGTCACCGGTTTTTCATCAATATCACATTTTGCGTTGTAGGTTAATATCATTGCAGTGCCGTCGGCGGTTACGATGCCTACAGTATCACCGTATTCATGGGTGTTATCGTTTGTCATTTTTAGTTGTTTACCGGTTGTGGTTTTAGATATTTCCCATTCTTTGCCTTCGTCATCAAGGATTACTTTATCTGTAGGCCAACATTCGGTTAGATGTTGGTTATCGCAGACTTTGGCAATCTTGAGGTGTTTTTGTAATTCATTTACAAAATCCATTGTTGTTGCATAACCGCCTAAGGTTGAAAGTGATTTCATCTTATC
>JAZSRN010000025.1:0-21962 GCA_045538535.1 Candidatus Gastranaerophilaceae bacterium
AGTAAGAACACCTTGAGCAACTGCCATACCGTGAATGTCATCAGGACAAGTTTCGATACGTACTAAGATAACTTTTTCACCTGCTTCGCCTCTTGCTGCTGCTTCTTCAGTATCGAATACGATTTTACCAACTGCAGCACCTGGAGATGCGTTTACACCTGAAGAAATTTTCTTAGCTTCTGCCATTGCTTTTGTATCGAAGCAAGGAAGCAAGATTTGGTTTACTGAATATGGGTCAACCAATTGGATTGCTCTTTCTTTAGAAATGATACCTTCTTCGCACATTTCAACGGCAATTCTTACAGCAGCAGCCGCAGTTCTTTTACCGTTACGAGTTTGAAGAATGTATAATTTACCTTTTTCAATAGTAAATTCCATATCTTGAACGTCTTTGTAACCAAGTTCAAGTTTTTTAGCGATATCTACATATTGTCTGTATAAGTCAGGCATTTCTGTTTCCAATTCAGCAATAGGTTTTGGTGTTCTGATACCGGCAACAACGTCTTCACCTTGAGCATTTGTCAAGTATTCACCGTAGAATTTGTTTTCACCAGTAGCTGGGTTACGAGTGAATGAAACACCTGTAGCACAGTCATCACCCATGTTACCGAATACCATAGATTGAACGTTTACGGCAGTACCGAAGTTGTGATCAATTTTGTTCATATTTCTATAAGCAACGGCACGTGGAATATTCCAAGATCTAAATACTGCTTCAATAGCTTCTTGAAGTTGAACATACGGATCTTGTGGGAATTCTTTACCGGTAACTTCTTTGATAACGGCTTTGTAAACCGGAATAAGAGATTTTAAACCTTCTGCAGAAATTTCTGTATCTTGTTTAACGCCTTCTCTTTCTTTAACTTTTTCTAATTCAGATTCAAAATATTTTTGTCTGTCCATTTCCCAAGCAACAGAACCAAACATAGTTAAAAATCTTCTATATGAGTCATAGCAGAAACGCGGATTGTTAGTCAATTTAATCATTGCCTCAACCGTTTGATCGTTCAAACCAAGGTTAAGAATAGTTTCCATCATACCAGGCATTGAAACTCTGGCGCCTGAACGAACGGAAACTAACAATGGATTTACAGGGTCACCAAATTTTTGACCTTTTTGAGCTTCAACTTCTTTTAAAGCTGTTTTAACTTCATCCATCAAACCTTCTGGCATTTTATTACCATTGTTGATGTAATCCATACAAGTTTCAGTTGTAATAGTTAATCCCGGAGGTACCGGCAAACCTAAGTTTGTCATTTCAGCAAGGTTAGCACCTTTACCACCAAGGAGGTTTCTCATATCGGCATTACCTTCACGGAAAAGCCATACTCTTTTTTCTGTCATGATTTTCTTTTCTCCTTTTTAGTTACAAAATACATACTAAACTCTCTTTAAAAAGAATATATCATGAACATGATTTTTTATATGTAAAGATTTATGTTTTATTTTTTATTTCATAAACCTTAGTCGGACATATATGAACTGAATAGAGGCAAGTACAAAGCAAGTGCCAATACCAATACAATGGAACCAATTACAATCAACATTATCGGTTCAATCATTTTCGTCATTGTATCAATAATTTTATCCAATTTTTTATCGATAAATGAAGTGGCTTGCAATAACATGTCACCCAAACGACCGGACTGTTCACCGGTTGCAATCATAAATAATATCATTTTCGGCATTACACGAGTTGAACGCAACGCAATTGACAAGTGTTGCCCTTGTTGAACTTTAGATGTTGCAACTTCGATTTTGGTTTTCAAAGTGTAGTTTGTCAACGTCATATTGGCAAGATACAAACACTCGATAATCGGAACACCCGCATCATAAGCAACTTGTAAAACGGCAACAAAGTTGGCAAAATTTGAGAATTGTACCAAATCGGTGATAATAGGTATTTTTAATTCCCACTCATCAATTTTTCTTTTAGATGGCTGCCATTTAAACAAAAAGTAAATAGAACCATAAATACTTCCCAAAATTAACGGTACTAAGAACCAATATGTTTTCAAGAAAATACCGGCATCCATCAACACTTGAGTAATCCAAGGAAGAGGTTTACCCATGCCGTCAAACATTTCCTTAAACACAGGGAATACAAACATTAACATTACCAATACAATCAAAATTGCAAGTACAATGACGAACATCGGATACATCAATGTTCCAATAACTTTACTTCTGATATTTGCCTGTTTCGTCAAAAGTTCGAGCAAACGACCGAGAGTTTTTTCCAATTCACCGGAATCTTCCCCAGCTTTACAAAGACCGATATAAATTTGACCGAATTGTTCCGGATATTTACCTATCGTATCAGCAAAAGTAGCACCGCCCATAATTTGACGTCTTAATTCTTTTGCAACAAGTCGAACTCTCAATTTAGCGGCATCGTTTTCAATAAACATTAACGATTCGATAATCGGGATACCTGATTGCGCAAGAATTTGCATTGTCGATGTAAAATCAATTTTATCTTGAAGATTCAGAGTCTTCATTTTGCCCGGTTTTGCATCTTTTTTACCATCTTTAGTTACAGTAACATTTACACCTTTTGCTTGCTCTTCGTAAACTTTGGTAGGCAAAAACCCTAAATTACGTATACTCTCACGAGCTTCACGCAAACTTGAAGCTTCAACTTTTCCTTTAACAATATCTTTATTATTTTTAAGTGCTATATAATTATAAATTGTCATAAGAACTCCTATTCATTAACCATACCCAAAACTCTGATGAATTCATCGACTGTTGTCCATCCGTTAACGATATGGTTGAAACATGATTGATGCAACGTTCTCATACCTGCTTTAACTGCAGCTTCTTCGATTTCCAAATCGTGTGCACCTACAGCAATCAGTTTTTTGATTTCTTTGTTCATCGTCATAATCTCATAAACTCCAAGACGACCTTTATAGCCCGTAAAGTCGCATTTGTTGCAGCCTTTATGTCTATATATTGGAGTTTTCATAAATTTTTGGATATCTTCTTCATTAACAAGAACTTTTCTAGCTTCCTCATAAGTCGGGAAGTATTCTTCTTTACAATCATCACACAAACGTCTTACAAGACGTTGCGCAATAACCCCTGATAATGTTGAAGATACCAAATAATCTTTCGCACCCATTTCAATCATACGGGTAACGGTTGCGGCAGCTGAGTTCGTGTGAACCGTACTCAATACAAGGTGACCCGTCAAAGCTGCAGAAACTGCAATCTCAAGGGTTTCATAGTCACGAATTTCACCGACTAGGATAATATCAGGGTCTTGTCTCAAAATAGCACGCATACACGAAGCAAAAGTGATACCCGCTTTTGTATTAATTTGAGATTGGTTAATACCGTCTAATTTGATTTCTATCGGGTCTTCAATCGTTGTAATGTTTACATCTTCATCGTTCAAACTTTTCAAAACCGAATAAAGAGTTGTTGTTTTACCGGAACCGGTCGGCCCCGATGTCAAAATGATACCATTTGGACAAGATACCATATTTTTAATTTTTTCGATATCTTCCGGTGTACCACCGACAAGTTTAATATTTTTATCATCCGCGTTCAAACTTACCGCTGGCGCAAGTACACGAATACAAACCTTCTCTTTACCGGCAACCGGCAAAGTATTTATACGGAAATCGTATGAACCATTGTTATACTTGATTGAAAACGTACCGTCTTGCGGACGTCTATGTTCTGCAATATTCATTCTGGAAAGAACTTTGAAACGCGCAATTACAGAAGATTCAACCTTTGGCGGAATATCCAAAACTTTTTGCAACATACCGTCTTTTCTGTAACGAACAATATAACCCGACAAACGAGGCTCAATGTGAATATCGGAAACTTTATTATCAATAGCATTTGTAATAATTTGGTTTACAAACTTTGCAACCGAACCGGTAGAATCTTTAAGTTCTGCATCAACTTGTTCCCAAAGTGATTCTTCTTGTTCAAACTCAGCAGATTCAATTTCAATCTGTTTGATAATCTGTTGAGTTTCTTTCTTTTGTTCACTAAAGAACGTATTTAATGCAGTTTCGAACTCATAATGAGTCATCAACAATTGTTTAGGGTTTTGCCCAGTCATGTAAATAATTTCTTTAAGAACATCTGGTTTTACAGGACTTACAACCCCCAACATAATAGTTTTGCCATCAGAAGATATAGGTATAATCCTATTAGTCTTGATAAAATCTTCAGGCAAAAGGTTTACAAACTTTTCTTGTTGGCTCAATTGCTCCGGCGTAACAAGGTCATAACCGGTTTGAAGATGCAAAATACTCTTCAATTGGTCAAGAGTAATGAACCCTAACTTAAATAAAGTCGAACCTATTGGCGCTTTTTGACGCTTACTTTCCGCAAGTGCTTGAAGTAGTTGAACATCAGTTATAATACCTTTTTGAATAAGAAGTTCACCAAGTCGAACTTGATTTGAACTGGAAACTTCATTACTGTTCGAGTTGTTACGTAATTTTTTCAACTCATTAAGCAAATCATCAAAATCTTTATCCGGTATCTGAATAAATTTTACTTGTTCAGCAAAAACTTCTTTTAATTTTACGTTAATAACTGATTTATCTGCTTTTGAATTTATTGCAACGAACAAATAGCTATCTTTCACGCTGATAGGGACAAATTTATATTGTCCCATCTGCGTGTCATCAACTCTATTCAGTATGTCAAAATCGACACTATTTTTAAGTCTGTTAACTATTTCGCTCATTTTAATTGCTATTATTCAACCTTATAGGTTATTCTTCACGCTTGTAGCGTCTTCGGTATCGGTGATAATCTTAGGTGTAATCATTATAATCATCTCTTCTTTACTTTTTGTAGAAGCTGTAGATCTAAATGCTGCACCAATTACCGGAAGATCACCTAAACCAGGGATTTTACTTACGGTTTTTGTTTCGTCTTCTCTAATCATACCACCTATGATAAGAGTTTCACCATCTTTTATTCTTACGTTTTTCAAGTCAAGATTACGTCTTGATAGTAATGTAGCAGCCAAATATTCACCACCTGCGTCTGCAGTCATTACCTTTTCTTTTATTGTAGAATATTCAGGTTTCAAATTCAAAGTTACATATCCGTCCGGACTGATAAACGGTGTAACAGAAACTTTTATACCATCATCACTACCAATATTATATGTTTTTGTTGCATAGTTACCGGTACCTGATGCTGTCATTTCAGAATCAACACTTTCAACATAGTCTGAAGTTAAATCGATGGTCGATTCTTCACCGTTAGTAACCAAAATTCTTGGATTTGCAACTACTCTACCTTTTTTACTTTCTAATACATATTGAATAGCCCAAGTGATAGTTGGAGCACCGGCAAATTGTTGTAACAAACCTTGTTGTACCGGACCTTCAGGGCTACCTTCTTGGTCGTATATAGGCAAATTATTATTTTTTAAGAATAGTGGGAAGTTTCTATCCGTTTGTGTTGTACCACCAGAGAAAGACAACGATATGAAATTAGAATAGAAATTCCAAGCATTACTTAATGTTCTTGAACCGGATTCACTTAATTCAATAATTGAAACTTCCAAATATGCTTGAGGTTGTTTTTTATCCATTTCTGAAACAAATTCTTTTATCGTTTCGATTTGACTTACAGAACCACCCAAAATACTAATTGTACCCAATTGTGGGAAATAAGAAACCGAAAGATTTTGCACACCTAATGATGAATAATTTCCAACCGATGAACTTGAATCCATAGTACAAGCGATTTCACCACCACCGATTTGCATATCAGAAGCAAAACCTGTCACAACACCAGAAGCTCCGCCGGTAACAATTCCGGCAGCTCCACCGGTTGCACCACCAGCACCTAAAGCCGGCATCAACATGTCACAAATCATTGTTGCCATTTGTTCAGGAGTTGTATGATTAACTTTAAATGTTGTATTTATCGGTTTTTTATCAAATTTGTCTATGACTTTTTTTGCAAGAGAAACATCTTGTTTAGAACCAAAAATCATAATTTCGTTAGTTGCTGGGTTAGGAACCGCAATATCTGCGCCTGAAGAACCTAAATTATTCATCGAATATATATTTTTATTCAAAAATGCTGCCATAGCACCAGAATCAATGTATTTCACAGGAATAAGAGTAACTTCTTCTCTTGCCATTTTAAAATCAGCATTTCCAGCATTTGCAATAATCAACGTATTGTCTTTTATTACATAAGTCAATTTTGCAACATCCATAACCATTTTGAACGCTTGGTTCAATGGAATATCTACCAAATCCATTGTAACCTCGGTACTTGCTTCATCAAAGAATACAATATTATAACCGGCTTTATCCGCAAACATTCTCAAAACTTGATCGACTTGAGCTTTTCTTAAACTCAATGTTATAGGAATATCTTTTTCTGTAAAAGTAACGTCACCTACTAATCTTATAGAGTCGTCCGTATTTTCTTGAGTTCCTCTAATTACAGGTGCCTCAGTACGCTGTCTTGAGTTTCTGCTGTAACCATATTCGATAAAATCATTCGAGGCAAGCGATACCAACCCCGTATTTGATAATGTAAATACAGTAAGCATCAAACTTGAAATAAATTTTCTTCTAATTCTATTTTTCATATCTGCTCCCGATTATAATAATTCATCTATCACTTCTAATTTTGGTTCAGTTGAAGTTCTGTTTTTAGAACTACCAAACCTATCTTGTAAATTAACAACATTACCTTGGTCAAAAGTTTGTTTTTCCAACAACTGTCCGACTCCGGCTTTATATGTATTTACTCCGGATTGTACCGTAACCGCTTTTTTGCTTATCGCAATTACTTTTCCGGTAAATTCTTTATCTTCACCCGTAATCTCATCCCCTGAACGAACAAGGTATTCTGTATCTCCTATTTTTAATATAGCAGACGGACTATAATTGTCATACATAATACCCGAAACTTTGGCTGTCAAAATCTTTTCTACAGTTTCACCTTCACCCAATGAAGTTGTCGGTTGAACCAAATCAAACGGTAAATCACCTTTTGATTTTGCTCTCAATGCAGCAGCCTCACCATCCGGCAAAAACGGATCCGGCCTACCGGTATTTTCAAAATACAACGAAACCATTGATTCATTTAATTCTTCATCATTAATTTCTACAGTATTTTCTTCTATATCCGATTTTTTATCGGCTATATCTGCATCTTGTACATCTGCCAATTGTTCTTCACCAATTTCTGTCATGGTTTCTTGTGATTGTGTCGTATCGACCGCAACTTCCTCAGAAGTCTGCTGATTTGGCAAACCTAGCTGGGTACAACCGGTTGTATTTAACAAAACCACACCCAAGAACAATGCAACAAAAACAATCCCTATATTCTTATTGAATATTCTGGACTTACCTTGTTTACTCTCTTCTATAAATCTTTCACTAAATGTTGTATTCACTGCCTACAATCCTTCTATTCTATGGCAACATTCTATCAAGTTATATATAATTGTGTATCTACCAAATGATGTATTTTATTCATTTTTCTCATCCGAGTATATACACAATATACCAACAGCCAGTTTAACACATGTTAAAGAATAGGGCAAAAAATACAAAACTGTTAACATAAGTTAAAATTTCTATTGAAAATTGTTAGTAACAGTATATATATATTCCAAAATCTGTGCGCAATATTTTAAATTTGCATTTCCGTTTAAAACAAAATCAGCTTCACCCCTGAACGGTTTTACGTATTTTTCCCCAGCTTCTGCCAAATAATTCCAATGTTTGAGGGCATTTTCTTCACTTTGATTACGTTCTTCGATTGCGCGCTTAATAAATCTTTCTTTACGTGTATCGTTAGGAGCCTCAATATAAATTTTTATGTCAAAAACATCTTTCACATCTTCATACATTGTTGCAATACCTTCAACAACGATAATTTTTTCAGAATGAACGTCAAAAGCTTTTGGCAAAGAAACTCCGGTACCATTTGGCAAATACATAGGAGCTTTAATATCCAAACCCTCAGCCAAATCGGATAAATCTTCCTTCAAAATTGACAATTGAAAACTTGACGGCGCATCAATGTCATAACCATTATCGCGAACATTGTCGAAAGAACCATATTTTTCAATCAACGCAGAAATATCTTTAAAATAATTGTCCGTACTCAAAACCGAAACCGGCATGGACAATTCTTCAATAACCTCTTTAATTTTGTGGCATATAGTTGACTTGCCTGATGCAGACTCGCCCGTAATTCCGATTAACATCCGACGTGACGGATTGTTTATCAATCGTTTTGTAAATTTTGCAATAAAATTCGGGTTAACGTCCACAAACACAGGATTTTCGCAACGTTTATCAAACGCCAAAATCTGTTTGAACTTTGTTTGGAGGTAAAACGCAAGAAGTTCTCTACCGGTTTTTGAATTGAAGTCGGGCTTCATAATCTTGTCCGTAGAATTTATTTCTTTGTCAATTAATAATTGCATGAAATCGTCCATTAAATTCTTCTTTATCAATCTGATAAAATATATTGATATAATACACAAGAAAAAATATTTTTGCTAGTCTTTTTAAAATATTTTTATTACTGTGCGTCTAATTCTCTTCTTATATCTTCAACTGTAACTTTCAATACCGGAGAATTATCATCTTTTTTGAGAAAAACTTCTTTTATACCGGCTTGCACAATAAATCTTTTGCATAAAATACAAATAAAATTATGCCCGTAAATATACATAGTAGAACCTTTACACCTATCTTGACCGGCTTGAATAATAGCATTTTGCTCGGCATGTATAGAACGACAAGTTTCATAACAAGTTCCGGACGGGATATTATTTTCAATTCTATAACATTTCCCACGTTCATAACAAGACTCCACTTTTGACGGAGTACCATTATAACCTGTTGCCTTAATTTTTTTATCATCACCAACAATAACTGCACCAACTTGTGCCCTCAAACAATTTGAACGACTTGCACAAGTTTTGGCTAAATCCAAAAAATATTCTTCCCAACTTTTTATTTCCATAATCATCCTTCATTAATGTTTGTAACTTGAAATTCCTGTCATAATCATTGAGATATCGTATTTGTCACACATTTCAATAATTTTGTCATCTTTCATCGAACCACCCGGCTGAATAATCAATCCGATACGATTTTGAACTGCGGCATAAATACAATCTTCAGAAGAAATCATTTCATCTGAAACCAAAATTGCATCTTTAGCAGAATCAGCAACAACATTCAAAGTTCCTTCAATTGCAGCGAGAGCGTTTGTATAACCTTGTCCGATAGCTAATGTTTGCAAATCTTTGACAACTACAGCCGAATTTGTTTTCGCATGCTTTACAACCTTCCACCCAAAAACTGCGTCCTCAACTTGTTCCACTGTCGGTTTAACTCTTGTAACCACTTTAAATTTGTTTACATCCAAATCCGCATCATCTCTATTTTGGAGCAAAACGCCAAAAGGAGTAACTTTAATTTCTTCAAACAACATTTTTTTATAACTTTTTAATGAAGAATTTAGCTGCACAATTTTCAAATGTGCATTTTCCTTCAATAATTCAAGTGCTTTAGGTTCATAATCAGGAGCTATTACCGCTTCAACAGCCATTGAGTTTAGATGTTTTGCACTATCATAATCAACCGTCTGCGAAAAACCAACCGTTCCGTTATATGAACTCATCGGGTCACAATCAAAAGCCTTGGTATAAGCTTCGTAAATAGTTCGACCCAAAGCCACCCCACAAGGTTTTGTATGTCGAACTATCGCAACTGCGTTTACATCATAAAATTCAGAAGCTAAATTTAAAACTTCAGTCAAATTTAAAATATTATTGTAACCTAATTTTTTATCATTCAAAACCGTATACGCCACCGTTAAATCTGCATTATACAACTTTGCATATTGATGAGAATTTTCCCCGCATTTCAAATCAGCTATTTTATTTAATCTAAGTATTTTTAAATTATCGTTTTCAGAAATTTCGTACATATCTTTCCCTTAAAAAACTTCCCTTTAATCCTTTGTTGTAATTGTATCATATACTCAAAATTTTTCATAGCAAAATTTTACAACTTATATGAAATATTAAGCATGTTGAAATATTTTTACTCTTATATTATTATAAGAATAATAATTTATAAAGTAGAGGGTAATATGAGCAACATCGGAATTACAGAAGGAATGGGTAAAAAGATTGTAGAAGCTTTGAAAAAGCAAACCGAAGTTTCAACAACAGAGGAAACAACTTCAGCAATCACAATGAATATGGGGGACACAGAACCTCAAATTGAATTTGTAGAACCACAAATTACACCAGAAGAAACATTTGTGGAAACTCCTACAACAAATATGTACGAAATGCCGCAGCAACAAGAAACATTTATTCCTCAAGCTGCGTCTTTTAACACAATGCAAAGTCAAACCTTTACACAACAAATTCCTAATGTACAACCTACAGGATTTACAGCAGCAACAATAAATAGTGCTGATGCGGATTTTGATATGCCGACTAATGTTGCAGTATTAAAACAATTAATCACACAATTGCCTACAGGAGTTACAAAACAAACCGGTGCACAAATTATTAAACAAACAATGGAAGCACTTGGTATATCTATGAAAAGTGTGTTGCAAGAAGCACAACAAGTTCAAGAAAGTTTGAATAATTCCTCTCGTGAATGTCAAGCAAATATTATAGAATATAAACGTCAAATTGCACTGCTTGAGAAACAAACTCAAACATACCAAAAACAATACGCTGTGCTAAATGACATCATAAGTCTATTTATTCAAACAAATAATTATTAAACAGCAACTTTTGTCGCAACCTTGTTTTCAGCATTTACAAGGGCATTAAAGACAAACGGATGAATATTTCCGGATTTTACATCCTTATAAATAATCGTCAAAGCTTCTTTTGCATTTAGCGGTTGTTTATAAGCTCGCGCCTCTCTAAGCGCAGAATATTTATCCGCTAACGCCAAAATCTGTAAATTTATATCTGCCATAAAATCGTTTTTTACTGCCGGATAACCGCTATGATTAGGGTTTTGGTGATGGTATCTTATCAAATTTAAGGTTGTCGGGTCAATATTTGTATCTTTCAAAAGTTCATAACTCAACTCAGGATGTCGATGCATAATTTCTTGTTCTGCAGCATTAAGCTTTGCCGGTTTATTTAAAATTTCTTTCGGGATAAGAACTTTACCTAAATCATGCAAATACGCAGCATCTTGAATTGCTTTTTTATTAACATAAGGTTTCAACGCCGCAGGCAAATTTTCGGCAATATTCATTGCAACATTTTTGGTTTCTGTGGCATGCCCTGCTTGCAAAACTCTTAACTCTTCCATATTCAAAACCGTAGGCGCATTCATTTCTTTCAAAATATTTTTAATATTCGGATTTGTTTCAACTTGATTACGAATAAAATTTTCAGAAGTATACTTTCCGACAGAATTTATTTCAATTCTATCCGTCTGCAAATCACCCCTAAAACTTACCGTCCGAGGAGTTTGATTTATTCGAATATTTGAGCTAATTCCGCCCACACCAAGCGGTCTTATAAATTCAAATCCCATTAAATTTACACACTAAAATTTCTACTACACTACTTTATGTTTATATAAAGGATTTGTATTTTTAAAAATTGCCCAAGATTTACAAAAAATTAAGGAATGTGAAATTATTTCACATCAATAAACTGTCTAAGCTCTGAAAATATGTCTTTAATTTCGGGAGATACATCTTCAGCACCCGCAATCTGAGTTTTAACGATTTGCGCAAATTCCGCCTTTTTAAATTCGTGTAATCCTCGTTTTTTAAACATTTCTTCCAAATTTTTGGCCATTGGTAAATTTGTATCAATATCATCAGCATCTCTAATCGAAATGTTGGCCAACGCAACCGCTAAAGCCTTTTCAATCAAATGTAAAGGCAACAAATCTTCAAATTCACCGCAATTTATAACATGAACTCTATCTCCCGTACGCAATTTTGGCGCAATTTGTCGATAATTATCTTGTGCATCACTATCCAACAGAACGAAAATCGGAATTCTCAAATTCTGCGAAAACTTATAAAAATATTTTACAACCTGATTTTTACCACCGGCAGAAATTATATAAATGCCGTTTTTACCAAAATCATACCCACAAACTTTTGCAAACACCGGTAATAAAACTTCTTCCGTAATCCCTTCTGCCAAAATTATCTTTTCTAAAGGAAACTTAAAACCTTCATTTTGACGAGTTTTTTTAATATCTGAATTTGAAGCCAAAGCTTTTAACCATTTTAAATTGAAGGGCAAATTTTCATCTTTCGCTAATTCCAAAAAACTTTTATAATTTATTTTGTTTTTCAAAAATATATTTACACTATCCGAAATTTTAAAAATTGAATTTTCATAATCATAAATGCGCTGATTAATAACGTAATCATCTTCCAAATCATAGCCTAAATTTTGCAAAGATGAATTTATTATTTGCTCAGCAACATTTTTTACCCAAACATAATCCAATTTTTCTATATCATTTTTTTTAATTGACGGAAAAATTAAAGCCATAGAAATAACATCTTTGAATACTCTCAAATATTTCTCTTCCGGAATTTTGAAACGAGTAAGTCTGTCAATACAAATCATTAATTGTTCTTTTGTCAAAAATTTTGTTTTTATATTTTGCAACATTTCTCCACGTAATATTTGTTTACATTCCATTACATTATAGCAATTTTTTTATTTTTGTTTTTTTTATAATAATGTAGTGGAGTAGGTAATGGTTTACTATAATAATTATTTTCAAAATTATCAACAAGTGAATTATAACACAAACGGAAAAGCAAAAACTGCAAAAGTTAAAAAAGCAGTCAGTGAAACTCCGGTTGTTCAAAAAACATCCTTTTGCGCAACAAATCCAATAATCAATGAAATACCTTATGACAAGGCACAAAACGCATCTTCATTGAGAACAAGACTTACCGGCAAAGATGAAATTGCAAAATATAACGAAGTTTTGAAACACTGTGACCGAAACACAAAAAAACAATTAGATGCATTATTAAAAGGCGGAATTCTTTTAAATAACAACTCAAACGACAAAACATCCGTTCTTGATAATTTGCACAAAATTTGCACAAGCCCAAGAGCCAATGGTCTAAATGCAAAAACAATTGTACAAGATACTGTAAACGCTCTTTACAATCCTTATGTCATAAATCAACAATTCGGCGATATTCCTAACAAATACTCAGCCTCTGCAATTGATTCATATTTGGGCGCAGAAAAAACCGATGCGGCAAAAAGAACTCAAGCCAAAGAAGAAATCAACGTTCCACACTCCGGAACTTGCGTTGCCGCAAGCATTGAATTTAATTTAGCTAAAAAACACCCTGCTGAATTTGCAAGATTTGCTAACGGATTATCTTCTCCTGAAATGGCAGTTAAAAAAGAAATCAGTTTGACAAACCTAACTGAAAAAGCACTCGATGCAGTTTGGCTTTTAAACGCGTTTGAAATTCCGCATCAAACCAAAGATTTTGACAAATCTGTAATCACCATTGCGCCGGATAAAAATGCAATCATTCGTGCACAAATTCAAACCACAAACAGAGATGCCGGCGAACGTTCATCACTTGATGTTTTGATGCAATCTGCATTTATGAACGTAGGTTCTCAACAAACATACAATTCTCTTTCCGACAAAAGAGCCGGTAAATTCAACCAAAATGATAAAGGTTTAATCGAGTTTGAAAAAACATTTACCGAATCTATTGTCGAAGATAAAAGCAAAATGTCCGTTACTTATCAAACCGTAGACGAAAATGCTCGTTTAATCGGATATGAAACAGATTTCAACACAATTAAAAACCAAATTTCAAAAGCAATAAATCAAGGTGAAAACGTTATTGTAGGTTATACTCAAACCGATAACAACAACACCATAATCAATGGTCACGAAATTACTATCACAGATATCAAAACCGACAAAAACGGTAAAATGATTTTTGTATGTAACGATACAGACGATGGAGTTTCCAAACCGGTTGAGTATTCTGAAGACTATTTAATTCCAAAAATTCATCATGCCGGATTACCTGAAAATGTTGTTCAAAATGATGTAAAAATTACAGAAAATTGGGTTGAAAGTTTAAAATCATATAAAGAGATGAAGATGGCTGCATAATTTATTTAAGAATTGTTAAGGATTTTAAAAAATTCAGCAATTAAATTTATTAGCAACGTTTAAATTATCGACACATAAAACAAAAGGTATCTTATGATAAATTCTGTTCCTCCTAATAACTCTCAACAAACATCAAGAACAAGCATTCTCACTATTGGAGATTTACATGGCAAAATGACCAATATGGAGCGAATTTACACCGCAACAAAAGCATTTGACAGATTCACTCCGTCTCAACCTACAGACAAATTAAAACTTGCCTCCGGCGATATTATTTTGGGACTTGATTTAAAATCCAACACCGTAGCAAATCGTTTTCTTGACTGGTCCGGATTTATCGCAAACGCGTTAGGTAACCACGAAATGGACGTTTTGCCGGAAAACTTATCTAAACTTTTCAAAAATTCAAAATGCAAAACTCTTGCCGCTAATATAAAAATTGAACCAAATAGCAAAATGAACGGCACAATTCAAAAATCTATTATTCACGAAGAAAACGGAACAAAATACGGAATCATAGGTATTGCACCATCAGATGTTTTGGAAAGAGTAAAACCTAACCAAACAATGCGCGAAATTCATGTCAACGACCTTGAAACAACTATCAAAGATGTTCAAGCCGAAGTTGATAAACTTCAAGCACAAGGAGTTAACAAAATTATTTTGTTGTCACATAGTGGCTTAACTAATGACAAAATTATTGCTCAACAAACAACCGGCGTTGATATTATTTTAGGCGGACACTCACACGACCTAATAACCGGAATTACCGAAGGTAAAAATCTTTTCAAATCAAAATCAGGCGAACCCGTAGTAATAACTCAATACGGCAAAGACGGCGATTACGTTGGACAATTAGACGTTGAATGGGACAATCTAAAAGGAGTCATTACAAAAGTCCAAAATTCTATGACAAAAACACGTGCCAATTATACAAGAGTTTTACCGATAAAAGCCGCCGTAGAATCTATTATCGGAAAACCTGAAATTTTAGGCAAAATTTCAAAAGCCGCACCGGCACCTAAAAATCGACTTATTGAACCAAATGCACATGCGAACTTTATTGCAGATTCAATGAGATACGAACTTGGAACAGATATTTCAATTTTAAATATAGGAAACATCAGAGGCCACTTCACAGAAGGTGTTGTAGATTCAAGATTAATTTCAGATATTACGCCATTTAAAGATGATATGGTCGTAGGAAATCTTTCTGAACCGGACTTAGTTCGCATACTTAAGCAAGGTGCCAAATCAATGGTCAATGTCGGAAATAAACCGGGAATTATAATAACTTCCGGCATGAAATACGACATTACCAAATCAGGCGAAATTAAAAATCTCAGATATATTGACAAAAACGGAACAGAAACTTTAATTGATATAGAAAATCCAAACCCTAACAAATTCTATAAAACTGCAATGGATGATTTTGTAGCAAAAGGTGGAGATGACTATCTGCCGAAAAATGAAAATCCTACATTTATCGAAAAACATTATAAAATAGACAAAGATGTTCTTGCGGGTCAACACCTCAAAAAACAAGAACAACCGGTTGAAATTAAAGATGATGGCCGAATAAAAATTATCGAAGGATAACATATTTAATAATAAAGTTAATTTACACTTTTAAAGTGGATTATATTTATGTTATAATTCTTCTGCAAAGCGAAAGGAAGTGCGAGCGATGAAAGAAATTATTATGTCCGGTATGAGACCGACCGGCAAATTACATTTAGGCCATTATCTCGGCGTTATACAAAATTGGGTTCAATTACAAGATAAATATGAATGTTATTTTGCGGTTGCAGATTGGCACGCACTTACAACAAAATATGACAAAACCGAAAATTTAAAACAAGACGTTAGAGAAGTCGTTATTGATTGGTTAGCCTCAGGTATTGACCCTAAACGTTCAACCATATACGTACAATCTTTGGTTCCTGAAACAGCAGAACTCAACATCTATTTGGGAATGATTACTCCGCAAGCTTGGGTAGAAAAAGACCCGACGCTAAAGGATATGGCAAAAATTTTACGTAACAAAGAATCTAACGCTCAACAAATCAATTACGGTCTTTTAGGTTATCCGGTTTTAATGTCTGCAGATATCATGACATTTAACGCACACGCCGTACCGGTTGGCGTTGACCAAGTCGCACATATTGAAATTACCAGAGATATTGCAAAAAGATTTAACCATTTATACAAAACTGATTTTTTCAATGAAGCAAAACCTATTTTAAATCATTGCTCACTAATTTGCGGCTTAGACGGCCAAAAGATGGGTAAATCCTTCCAAAACGATATAAAAATTTCAGACACAGAAGAAATCACTGCCAAAAAAGTTATGTCCGCAATTACAGACAAATCAAGAATGCGAAAAGACGACCCCGGTCATCCGCAAGATTGCGAAGTTGCGTTCAAATATTGGCAAATATTTGGCGATGAAAAAACTGTAGAAACAATAAAACAAGAATGCGAACAAGGCAAACGTGGATGTGCAGACTGCAAACGTCAACTTGGGGCTTGTATCAACGAAAAATTCAAAGAAATTCGAGAACGTCGCAGATATTACGAAGAACATCCGGAAGAAGTGGATAGAATTATTGTTGAGGGCTCTAAAAAAGCGCAAATCAAAGCGCAAGAAGTCTTGCGAGAAGTCCGCAAACTTGTGGGAATGTATTAATAGTTATTTAAAAGGACAAAGATAAATCTTTGTCCTTTTATTTGTTTAATTAATTTTGATATCTTCTAAACACTGCACTTTTTAAATTTTGGTCTTTTGATTTTATTGCACTTATCACAGTATCGTCATCGACCTTTGCTCCGGCATTAACAAGTTTTGTCGCCAAACTATATTCTTTCTTTTTAATCGCATAATTTATTGGCGTCAAATCTCCAACACCTTTGTTAACATCTGCACCGTTTACTAACAATAATTCAGCCGCAGAAATTTGTTTTCGCGTAATCGCAAACATCAACGGTGTAAATTTTGAATTTACACTATTAACTTCTGCACCATGATTAATCAACACTTGCATAGATTTGGTACTACCCATACTAATCGCATAATAAAGTGCAGGTAACTTCAAAAATGTTGTATTTGGACTCATGCCGGCTTGCATAAACATTTCGACTAACTCAGGTTTATCTTGAGAAATAGCATCAAATAGTCCCGAAGCACTATACGAAATATTTTGTGCTTGAATTTTTGCGATATAAGACTGTTGTCTATCGGTTTCAGCATCTGCAAATGTAGGATTTGCATACCCTAAAACTAACAAAGATGCGAACAATATTAACCCTATCTTTTTCATATAATTTTCCTCCATTAACCTATTTTTCAATTATAACAGCTACTTTTTGTATTGTCCAATATTTTAAATAAATTAAACAAGACCTTCTTTCAAAGCTTTAACCGCAGCTTGAGTTCTATCATCAACTACCAATTTTTGGATAATATTACACACATGCGCTTTTGCGGTATGTTCAGAAATCATAAGTTCTTCGGCAATTTCCATATTTGATTTTCCGTCAACAACCAACTTCAAAACCTCGTATTCTCTTTGTGTAAGATTTGAATGTTGCTCTTTAAACATTGCCCTTGACATTTGACGAGGAGGAACAATTCCGCAATTTTTATCTCTCAAAATAGGTACAACTTGAGGATCAAGCCACATCGCCCCTTCTTTAATTGTTTTAATTATCACCTTCAAAGTATCGGTATTTATATCTTTCATCACATAAGCACACGCACCGGCTTGCAATGCCGAAAGAACTTCTTGTTCACTCAAATGAGAAGTCAAAATAATAACTTTTGCTCTATTGTTAATTTCAAGAATTTTTTTAGTAACGTCAATCCCGTTCATATCAGGCAAACCTATATCCATCAACACAACATCCGGTTTATTTAGCCTAAATTTTTCAAGCGCTTCTTTACCGCTTTGTGCTTCTAGAGAAACTTCCAATTCATTTTGACCTTCAAACAAGGATTTCAAACCAACACGCATAAGTTTTTGGTCTTCAACTAACATTACTTTTATTGATTCGTTCATAATTAACCTCTTTTTGCGATTTTATGTTTTATTTATAAATTTTTCTGATATAAATTTAATCGTTAAAACAGAAATTTTTGTACGGCAATATTAAACCTTTTTATTTTATAATTTTTATTTTTACTAAAACTTATAAAATCTTTGTAAAGGCTATGGAATTTTTTTTTATTTTGTTTTAAAATATCAGAGATAAAACCCCATTCCGATTTAGGGAGAAAAAGGCACTAAAAATGAAATATTCAAAATATTCAACAGTAATAATAGGTAGCGGTATTGCGGGATTATATGCCGCATTAAAAATTAATCAACAAGTCAATTTGCCGGACGGAATTTTATTGATTACAAAATCCATCCTTGGAGAAAGTAATTCTCGCTACGCCCAAGGCGGAATGGTTGCCGTTTTGAAAGAAAACAAATCAGACTCAACACTTTCACATATAACAGATACAATAAAAGCCGGCGCAGGACTTAGCGAACTAAATACCGTAAAATTTATTTCAGAAAATTCTGATTCAGTTGTAAAAGATTTACTCAAATTCGGAGTTGAATTTGACAGAGATGAAAACAACAATTTGGCTTTCACATTAGAAGCCGCACACTCCGCAAAAAGAATTTTACACTCCGGCGGAGATGCAACAGGCAAAATGATTGAAAAAGCTCTAAATCAATGTGTCCGCAAAAACAAAAATATTGAATTGTACGAAAAAACCACAGTTGTTGATATATTAGTAAATTCAAATCAAGAGTGCAAAGGTATTGTTGTTTTTGATGAAAATTCACAATCATACGAAACAATTTATTCCCCTGCCGTAATCCTTGCAACAGGTGGTATCGGTCAACTTTACAAATACACCACTAACCCAAAAGGTGCAACCGGTGACGGCATTGCACTTGCATATAGAGCCGGCGCCGTTATGCAAGATATGGAATTTGTACAATTCCATCCGACTGCATTAGCTATAGACGGTGACGAAAACCGATTTTTAATCTCCGAAGCCGTACGAGGTGAAGGTGCAAAACTTGTAGATGCAGACGGTGTTGAATTTATGCAAAAATATCACGAGAAAAAAGAACTTGCACCACGTGATGTTGTAACCCGCGCAAATTTCAACGAAATGAAAGAAAACAACACTGATTGTGTATATTTGAATGCAACTTGCATTGAAAAAAATAAACTTGCACGCAGATTTCCTAATATTTCTAAAAAATGTCTTGAAAATAATATTGATATCTCAAAAGATTTTATTCCGGTCGCACCGGCAGCACATTATTTTATGGGCGGAATTAAAACCAATCTAAAGGGAGAAACTTCAATAAAAGGACTTTATGCCATTGGAGAGACTGCATCTACAGGTTTGCATGGCGGAAATAGATTGGCGAGCAATTCGCTTTTAGAATGCGTAGTTTGCGCATATTCCGTTGCTAATTATTTAAAATCCGTAGAACTAAAAACTCCAAAACAAATTGATGAAGAAATTAAAGCAATTATTGATGATTACGAAAACGATTTTTTAATTCTTGAAGAACTCGATATTGAAACATACAAAAAAGAACTCCAAGAAATTATGTGGAATTATGTTGGAATTTTACGAGACGAAAAATCTTTAACAACCGCAATCGAAAAAATTATTGAATTAAAATCAAGATTTCCACGGAGCAAAAAATGCTTAAATAATGAAGAATACGAATTTTCAAACATGCTAATCGTTTCAATGCTAATCGCAAAATCCGCACTTGAACGCAAAGAATCAAGAGGGGCACACTACAGACTCGATTACTTAAACCAAAATGAAAAAATTATTCACAGTATAATTACCAAAAAAGAAGGAGAAATAAGCTTTGTTAAGTAGATTTTATATAGAAGACCACGTCAAAGCGGCATTACAAGAAGACATCGGCTTTGGCGATATTACAACAGAGAACTTGGCGGAAGATAACGACACACTAAAGGCCGAATTGAATACAAGATGTGACGGTATTCTTTGTGGTTGCGAAGTTTTCAAAACCGTTTACAAAATTCTTTCAGACGATGTAAATATAAAATTTTACTTCAAAGATGGTGACAAAATTCAAAAAGGTGACAAAATTGCAGACATCGAAGGGCCTGCAAAAGCTTTGTTGATGGGCGAAAGAGTTTCACTAAATTACATCCAGCGTATGAGCGGAATTGCAACCGAAACCGCAAAATATCAAACCGCAATCGGCAATAACAAAGCAAAAATAGTTGACACCCGCAAAACAACACCAAATTTTAGAGCATTTGAAAAATATTCCGTAAAAACCGGCGGTGGTGCATTACACAGATTTAATTTAGCAGATTGTGCAATGATTAAAGATAATCATATACGTTTTGCCGGTTCATTAACAAAAGCGGTTGAAAAATTAAGAAAAAATATTTCGCACGCACACAAAATCGAAGTTGAATGCGACACTCTTGAACAAGTAAAAGAAGCCGTACAAGTGGGTGCAGATATCATAATGCTTGATAACATGACAACAGACATGATGAAAGAAGCATGCCAAATTATCGACAATAAAGCGATTGTTGAAGCAAGCGGAAACGTAACACTTGAAACCGTAAAAACAATAGCGGAATGCGGAGTGGATATTATTTCATCAAGCGCAATCGTAGCCAAAGCCCCAACATTAGACTTGGCATTGGATATGTAAATTTTGATTTTAAACTATTAATTCAAAATCTCCTCTATTTCGAGGAGATTTTTGCAATTATTAATTAGTCACATTTGCTTTTTCCGTTCCAACTTAAGCCCGTACAATGCAAATAATCAAGATTCCCTTTAGCTATAACCCAAAGACTACAAGCTCTTGATGTATCAAATTCACTATCAGGATGTAAACAGCGGGTTATTTGAGTGTTTGTATCTCCAAAAGTCCCAAAAGGTACAATCATATCTCGAGTGAAAGGTCTTAAATGAAACCAAAAAGCATCTTTGCCTACAACATTAGGCGATTTTGTACCATTTATATCAACTATTAATGCAACAGAAATAGATGCCACCTCAGAAACATAAGCACTAACTAATGTCCCATCAGCAAGTATCATTGATGCAAAATTTGTTACACCACTACCAAACCTTTCTTCAGTACCGCCCAAATTTTTATAATTTTGAACACCACTACCCTGCTTAAAACAACTAGCATCTTTATCACAATTTTTCAAAAGATTCATATTTTCTCCAAGTCTCTTTAAAAAAAGTGAAGCATCATCAATATTGCCGGTACCTCCACTAAGACCCTCCCACTCACTAAGTGAACCATATTTACTTTTGGCCAAAAGATATGCATTTGATAAAGAAGAATAAACTTTTTTAACTTTTACAACTGTTTCTCTATCCCTATAATTGGCAATTAAATTCGGCAAAGTCAACGCCGCTACTACTCCAACGATTGCAAGGGTGATTAGAACCTCGGCCAATGTAAAACCGCATTTTCGGTAGGGCGCCGTGTGAGCGAAGCGAACCCAGCCCAAGGACTCCGTTTTATCGATTGAGTATCGATAAAATGGAGGTATAGGGTCGGACGTTACTCCGCCGCCATCCCGAATAATGCGGGACGCGATTTCTGAATTTGAATTGTTGTAATTTTTAGTCATTTTTTGACTCCTTTCATTTTTTCTACTTTTATTAACTTGTACTACTGCTATTCTTTACTTGTCATCGCGGATTTATTCCGCGATCTCTTTTCAACGATGTCGGTGAATACAGATCGCGCAACATGTGCG
>JAZSRN010000051.1:0-14075 GCA_045538535.1 Candidatus Gastranaerophilaceae bacterium
ACATTTTTTCTTTCCTTTCATGGTATTAGCGGACTCTCAAGTCCTTCCATCATTTTATATCACCATCACCGTGAAAACTTTGCTACGCTTTCAGTATTGTCACATCGCAAATTTATCACAATGACAAAGCGAGCATTAATCAGCCTTAACTGTAACACCCATAGCTCTACAAGAGCCTTTGATCATTTCTACAGCTGCTTCAATAGTTGTGGCATTTAAATCGTTCATCTTAATTTTTGCGATTTCTTCTAATTGCTCACGAGTTATCTCTGCAACTTTATTTTTATTAGGCACTGCTGAACCTTTAGAAAGATTTAATGCCTTTTTAATAAGAACAGGTGCTGGAGGAGACTTAGTTACAAAAGTGAAACTTCTGTCTTCATATACATCAATCACAACTGGAATTATATATCCAGCTTGAGATTCTGTTCTAGCATTGAATTGCTTACAGAAATCCATAATGTTTACACCGTGTTGACCTAAAGCAGGACCAACTGGTGGGGAAGGATTTGCTTTTCCTGCTTCGATTTGAAGCTTGATTTTTCCTACTACTTTTTTTGCCATTTTTTTCTCCTTTTGTGGTTCAAGCGGTTTTTGTTTCCAAAATCCTTCCACGTTTTGCATTATTACATTTTTTATTAAAGTTTATTAATTTGCTTATATTCCAATTCAACCGGAGTTTCACGACCGAAGATTGAAACATTTGCGCGTAATTTTGATTTATCAGGGTAAACTTCGATAATATCAGCGATAAAGTCTGCGAACGGCCCTGACGTAATTCTAACTTTGTCACCTGCTTTGACATCAAGTTCAATTTTTTGAGTTGTTGAAGTTGAACGGTTAATAATCTTTTTGATTTCACTTTCTCTTGCAGGAATAGGTTTCTTAGCCGAACCAACGAATTTTGTAACACCGGATGTATGTCTTACAACATACCAGCTGTCCTCATCCATAATCATTTCAACAAGAACATATCCAGGGAAGATTTTTTCTTCTTTTTCTTGTTTTTTACCGGCTTTCATTTGTGTAACCGTTTTTTGTGGAACTTCAATTCTGAAAATCTTGTCACCCATATTCATATATTCGATACGTTTTTCAAGGTTTACTTTTACCTTGTTTTCATATCCTGAATAAGTATGAACGATATACCAACGCTTTTGAGCCGCTTTAGCTTTTTTAGTCTCTTCTTGAGCTGCTGCTTCCGCTGCTTCTTGCAATTTGTCTTCGTTCAATTCTTCTTCCATTGATTTTTCACGTTTTCCCATAAGCCACCTTATCTTCTAACTTCAACGCTTGATTATTTTATCAAGCCAAATAAGCCTTTATATATAATATCCATCAAGTAAACCGCAACCGTAAAAATAAATACAATTACAACAACAAAAATGGTTTCAGAAACAACTTGACTTCTTTGAGGCCAAGTTATTTTGCCCCATTCACTACGCACCCCTTTAAAATAAGTGGTGATTGCTTCAATAAATTTTGGTTGAGATTGATTTTCGTTACCTATCATCTTACTTGATTTCCTTTGTTGTTAAAATCACGCCCTGAAGGACTTGAACCCTCGACATCCGGTTTTGGAGACCGACGTTCTACCAACTGAACTAAGGACGCATATTAGTGAAGATATAAATCCTCACTTTTAAACCATAACGGCTATATCGCCCTACTTAGTTTCTTTGTGTGCAGTATGCTTTTTGCAAGTTGGACAATATTTATTAAGTTCCATTCTTTCTTTATGGTTCTTTTTGTTTTTTGTAGTTGTGTAGTTTCTTTCTTTGCATTCTTCACAAGCAAGAACTACCATTTTGTCTAATTTTCCTTTGATACCCATTGTTTTATCCTTTATGATTTTGCATTATTTGACTATTTTTTAACCTTTTTAAAATAGAATGTGGGGGAACACATTCTATAAAAATCGGCTTACAAAAATATAATAAATCAAAAAAATTAAAATGCAAACATTTTGTAAACAATCTATAAGCAAAAAACAGCCTTGATACGAGGCTGTTTAAAGTTGTGTATCATATATTTGTTATTTCATCACAAAATTTGATGAATACTGTGATGAATATCTGGCCGAAGTTTCCGAACCTCTCATTCTCTCCATATAAACTTGGCCATTTTTAACCACTTGTTGCATCTCTGCAAGATTTTTTTCCAAAGTGGTCAAAACTTGTTCTGCATAAATTTCGGCACCTTCTTTAGTTTTTAAAGATTCTTCGGCAGCTTGTGCACGAATAGCCTCAGCTTCTTCGTTAGCTTTGCGTTTCATTTCTTCACACTCTTCTCTCACTTGAGTACGAATTCTATCGCCTTCTCTCTCCAAAGCTTTGATAAAATCAGCTTCTGACAATTTTCTGTCTGCCTCTGCTTGAGCATCAGCAACAATTCTATCCGCTCTTTGTTGCGCCTCTATTTGCAATTCTTCTCTGCGTCTCAAAAACGCCCTTGCCTCTTGAACTTCTATCGGCAAATTTTCAAAAATTCTGTTAATCAAATCTTCTAATTCGTCTTTTTTAACAACCGCGTACTTACCCGGAATAATCGGAAAACCTTCTTCCAGAGTAACTTCCACCATTTTTAATAAATCATATACTCCATTTTGTTGCATTGTCATGATACACATACCTTTCTTATACAAGACATATTACATTAAGTACGGCATGCTTGTCAAATTATAACAAACTGCAATCATTACATATATTAATATTTAGCAGTAATTTTTAATATCTTGAGGCAATTGTGAATAAATTTCATCGATATAACTTTGAATTTTCGACTTTACAACAAACACACAACCGCAAACACTAAGCCCTTTTGTAATAGCTAATTCGATTTTCATTGCAGAAAAATAAGAGTCACCCTTATGTTTAATTTCGTGTGGAAATTCACTGTACAAAATTCTTAACAAATCCGTAAACTGAGATTTTGGAAGAGGTGTTACACCAAAAAATAATACCCCCGTTTCTAACATATCTTCCATTTTAGTAAGTATATTATAAATTCCGCCGGCACTCATATTAACCTCTTATTTTTTGTTGTAAAAATTCATTAACACAATCCGGCACAAATTTTGAAACATTACCATTATTATTATAAATTTCTTTTATTGTACTTGATGAAATAAAGTTGTATTCAGGTTTTGTAATAACAAAAACCGTCTTGATTTTTTCATCTAAAGCCGAGTTTGTTTGCGAAAGCTGCATTTCATACTCAAAATCAGAAACCGCCCTCAAACCTCTTAGCAAAACTTCGGCTCCTTTTTGTTTTGCATAATCAATAGTTAAACCTTCAAAACTATCAACCTCAACATTACTAATATTCATTTCAACTACAGCTTGTTTAATAAGTTGCAATCTTTCATCAACCGGAAGAAACCCTTTTTTATCGCCATTTTTTGCAACGGCAATAATCACTTTATCAAAAATTTCAGTTCCGTTTTTCAAAACATCTAAATGGCCGTAGGTAATCGGATCAAAACTACCCGGATATATCGCTATTTTCATAAAAACCTCGTTATTTATATAACCATTATACGCCAAATTAACACAAGCCTCATGATTTACTAACAAAAAGCATTAAGTTTTGTAACAAATCTTTAACTTTACGCAATTTTGTATATAAAAAATACTTTATTAATATATACAGAGGATACAAACACAGACTTCATAAACTACTACTACTACCTACTACACTAACCTTTTACATTAAACGAGGAATCATAAAAGATTTCAAGCCCCTAAGAAATTAGAGGCTTTTTATTTTGTAACAATATGTTTTTGTATCTAAAAGATATTAGGCCATTAAATGTAAAATATAATAGAAAGACTAGATAAGTATATAGATACTATTGTAACTTATTAACTATAATTCATCGCCCAAACACACAGCTCTTAAATCACCGCGAGTATGGTAATCACTAAACGATCTGGTAGATGTTGTTGTAAAAGTTCTGCCTCTCGTTTGATACAACCCATTGCTTGTTATTCCCCCATTATTAGCCCACAAATGGAAAGGAGGTTCTGGAAGCCCAAAAGATGATGCTTTACCATTGTAAATAAGTCCCGAATTTTCACCCGTTCCACTACTTATTGTTGGATTACCAACATATAACAACGAAGCTAATTTTGCTAAATCTGCAGTTGTTGGCAACTTGTTGACATGACCACATTGTTTTACAGCACCTGCCCAATAATCCTCTTCAAATTCACAAGACTTAATGCCATGAGAACTCATCATTGATTCACATTCCGCTTTGGTTACAAAGGTCGGGATAAAGCTTGCTCCAAAACATTTGCTCCCTATTTCAAACGCACATCCTTCACCAAGTCCACGTGCATTAAAAGTAACAACATCTTCTCGTAATTTATTCGGCATTTTGGAGCCATTCCAGTCGAATATCGCACCAATACAACCTGTCGTAGATGATTGGTCGTTACTCCAAATGATTGTTTTATTTTCATCAATATCGCAAAGTTTGTTATATGTCAATATCATAGATGTTCCGTCAGCAGTAATTATCCCAACTGTATCATCATAATCAACACTATCGTTTTTTGGCATTTTTAAGTTTTGGGCCGTTTTAGTATCTTTTATTGCCCAAGTTGTGCCTTCATTATCTAAAGTAACCTCTTCTGTCGGCCAACACTCACTTAGTTTGTCGTTTGTACAAATCTTTGCTATTTTTAAATGGTTTTGCAACTCGTTTACAAATTCCATTGTACCGGCGTAACCATTTAGAGTAGTTACAGATAACATTTTATCGGTCGCTTTGCTGAATTTTTGTTTAATGTTTTGGATACGAGCGGTTTTTACTCGTTCTTGAATATTCGCAATCAATGCCGGCATCGTAATCGCCGCTACTACCCCGACGATTGCTAGAGTGATTAAGACCTCGGCAAGAGTGAAACCACCCTTTAATCCGACCGCCCGCAAATCCGCTCTGCTCGGCTTGGTGAAACCATATTTTTTACATTTTAATTTAAATTCCATAAAATCACCTTTAAAATATCCTTTCATACTCAAATACCTTGTTACAATATCATTATACCATATTAAAATATCTATTTCAATAGTAATTGATATTTTAAAAGGGTGCTTTATGTTTCCATCAAATTATATAATCAGAATGAGGAAAACTTATGGAAACACAAAAACTTTTCGGAAAAAGAATTAAAGAACTTAGGAAAAAAAATAATCTAACTCAAGAGCAACTTGCCGAATTGCTCGGAGTTTTTCCAAAACAAATCGGGAACATCGAAACCGGAACTACATTTACAACAATGACAAATATCGAAAAACTTGCCCAAATATTGAATGTCTCCATACAAGATTTATTCACAATTGAACACAACAAATCTAAAGAAAACCTCATAATTGAAATAAATAATCTACTATATAACGCTAACGAAGAAAAAATCAAACTGGTTTACAAACTTGTAAAAGACATCCTTGTTTAAATTGTAAAAAAAAAATTTTGTGCCAAAATATAGAGTATGCTAACCCTAAAAGATTTTAAAAATGATATTAATAAATGTTCAAAATGCGCCATGTGTCAAGCGGTTTGCCCCATATACAAAATAACGGGTAACGATTGCGCCGTTTCTCGCGGGAAATTTGTTATGTTACAAGGAGTTCTCAACGGCGATTTAAAACTCAATAAAAACATTATAAAATATCTTGATATGTGCTCAAAATGTGGCAAGTGCAAAGACTTTTGCCCTAGCAATATTGACATTTGCAAAATTTTTGAAACAACCAAATATCAATACGCTAAAAATGATTTTTTCAGCAAAATTATTTTTACTCTCGAATCAAGAAAAATATTTAATAATATTTTGCAATTTTTTGATAAAATAACGCATTTGAATAAAAAACAAACCAAAACATTTAAAAATACAAAAAATATTCTATACTTCAAAGGTTGTGCCGACAAAATTTCACCAAATAACGAATTCGCAACAAAAAAAATACTTGAAAAGTATAACCTAAATATTATCGAAAAAGAGTTTGATTGTTGCGGAGTACCGTTTTTGTCGAGTGGAAACCTAGAACGATTTGAACAAGCCCAAAATACGAATGCGGAAATTTTAAAAAATACTCAATTCGATTACATTATCACAAACTGTGCAAGTTGCGAAGATTCCCTAAAAACTCAATTTCCGCAATATAACATTAATAATATCGTTAATTTTATCGCTCAGAACCCCAAAACTTTTATATTCAATAAACCTTTGCGCGTCACATTCCACAAACCTTGTCATTTGGAAAACATTGATTTTTTGACCCCACTTTTGGAAAACTGCGAAAATATTACCTATATTGAAATGAAAGATTTTGACGACTGCTGCGGATTTGCGGGAGAATTCGCGCTAAAAAATCCAAAACTTTCAAACAAACTTATGCAAAACAAAGCAAAAAATATTTTAAAAACTAAAGCTGATATTGTTCTAACCCTTTGCCCAGCGTGTGAAATCGGTCTAAAATTGGGTCTTCTGGGCAAAAAAAATTCACCTAAAGTTATGAATATCGCAACTTTTTTAGATTTAGCCAAAAAAATTGTTTGAGAAAGTTAAGAAATAAACAAATAAAAAAGATCCGATTTTGAAAATCGGTTCTTTTGGTTTCTTAACGTTTTGAGAATTGGAATCTCTTACGAGCTCCTTTTCTACCATATTTTTTACGTTCTTTAACGCGTGGGTCACGAGTTAACAAACCTTCCAAACGAAGAACATTTCTGTTTTCTTCTGAAAGTTTTACCAACGCTCTTGAAATACCATGTCTGATAGCACCACATTGAGCTACAACACCACCGCCCACAGCTTTTACTCTAACGTCAAATCTTTCTTGATTTTCAGTCAAAACTAAAGGTCTGTAAACAAGCATTTCGATAGCAGGTCTGTTACCGATATAATCTCTCAAAGTTTTACCGTTAACAAAAATTCTGCCTTTGCCTTTTACTAATTTTACAACTGCGATAGAAGTTTTTCTACGACCTGTTGCCATAATTTCTTTATCAGCCATTATTTAGCCTCCTTTTCTAATGCAATAGGTTGTTGAGCAGCGTGCGGATGCTCAGCGCCTGCATAAACTTTCAATTTTGTAAACTGTTGAGCACCAAGTGTGTTGTGTGGCAACATACCTTTGACTGCTTTTTCAATTACAAGTCTTGAGTCTTTTTCCATAACTTCTTTGAAGCTTGCTGATTTCAAACCACCCGGATAACCAGTGTGATGATAATAAATTTTATCAGTTTCTTTGTTACCTGAAACTCTAACTTTGTCAGAATTGATAACGATTACGAAATCACCTGTATCAACGTTTGGAGTGTATTCAGGTTTATGTTTGCCTCTCAAAATGTTAGCAACTCTGGTTGCCAATCTGCCAAGGATTTCGCCTTCAGCATCGATTACATACCATTTGCGTTCGATTTCTAGAGGTTTTGCTGAATAAGTTTTCATGCTTTTTTCTCCATATATGTTTTTAATATTCTACCTTCATTAATGTAAGCCCGTACGGACTCACACATCTACCGGCTTTTGTTCTGTCTTTTGCATCTAGAACATCTTTCATATGCTCCGACGACAAATTGTGACCTTCAATTTCCAGCAGAGTTCCGACTATCGTTCGTACCATATTGTAGAGAAATCTATTCCCCGCAATATCAATAACAACTTTGTCACCACATTTTTGACAATGTGCTGATTGTATAAAACATATTGTGCTTGGGTTACGCGTACCGGAACTTTTGAAAGAAGTAAAATCGTGCTCACCAACTAAATAATCCAAAGATTTTTGCATTCTGTCAATATCAATATCATATTTAATTCTCATCAAATCGCCATCAAACGCATTTTTACATTTACGATTGATAAACTCATATCTGTAATAACGCATTTTGGCAGATTTTTGAGCGTGAAAATCACTTTCAACTTCTCTAAAATCACAGATAGAAATGTCATTGGGCAAAATTTCATTCAAACCATAAACAAACTTTGAAGCAACAATCATCTGTTCACAATCGAAATGAGCGACTTGCCCTTTTGAATTGACACCCTTATCCGTTCTTCCGGAAAATACCGTTTTATACTGTCGGATATATTCATTGGAGGCTTTGCCCCCTATCAATGTACTAATAGCTTTTTCAAGTTCACTTTGTATTGTAGGAGCTTTTCTGAGTTCACCGTTTTCAAATTGAATTTGGCTTCCCTCGTAATTTTTCCCGACATAATGAACCTGAAAGGCATATCTCATCGGAATTATACCAATTGGATTAATGCCATTTCAGAAGCGTCTCCACGTCTTGGAGGCAATCTGAAAATTCTTGTGTAACCACCGTTACGATCAGAATATTTTTTACCAATGATAACAAACAACTTTCTCAAAACAGTTTGAGGGATTAATTTTTTATCATCTTGTGGAGCATCAAATACTTCACCGGTTGCCATATCCATGAATTTTCCGGTTTCTTTATTGTAAATATGTCTTGCAACTTGACGAATTGAGTGCAAGTCGCCTTTTTTAGATTTGGTAATCAAAGCTTCAGCAAATGGTCTCAAAGCCTTAGCACGAGCCATAGTAGTTTTGATTTCACCGTGAACAAAAAGTTCAGTCGCTAAAGAACGCAAAAGAGCATCTCTTTGGTCTTTCGCCTTTCCTAGCGTATGTTTTTTGCACATATGTCTCATTTTTTTATCCTTTTCTTATTATTGTTTGTAATTTACTAATTATTAGCCGATTTCTTCTTCATCAAGTTCAGGACTTGGCGCCAAATCTAAACCAAAATGGTGCAATCTTTCGATTACTTCATCAGAAGATTTTTTACCGAAGTTTTTGATGTTTAACAAATCGTGTTCTGATTTTTTCAACAATTCAGCCATTGAATTGATACTTGCTCTTTTTAAGCAATTGTATGCTCTAACAGACAATTCTAATTCTTCAATAGTCATAGAAGGAGCAGAAGAATCATTTTCAACAACTTCTTCCATAACCGGAACTGAAGTAATTACCGGTTGGCCAGTAATTGCTGAAATTTGCATAAAGTGCTCAATCAACAAGTTTGAAGCTTGGCTCAACGCATTAGTTACATCAACTGAACCGTTAGACCAAATTTCAAGAGTCAATTTATCAAAATCAATTGAATCACCAACACGTGTATTTTCTACAGTGTAGCTAACGCGTTTGATAGGCATAAATGTTGCATCGATAGGCAATACGTCGATAGAAACGCCTCTTGCATCTCTAGGAACGTCATTTGCTCTGTAACCTTTGCCTGATTCAACCATAATATCAGCGTGGAATGAACCACCATCTGCTACTGTACAAATTAACCAGTCAGGGTTTACAACTTTAACCCCAGCAGGAAGTTGGATATCACTTGCTAATACAGGTCCAGGACGATCAACGTCAATTCTTAAGTGTTGAGGTTCTTTAGAATCAGTTTTTACAACCAATCCTTTCATGTTCAACATAACGTCAATAACATCTTCCAACACACCCGGAATTGCTGTGTATTCGTGAGTAATACCTTCAATTCTTGTAGATGTAACCGCAGTACCTTCCAAACTTGATAACAATACTCTTCTTAAAGAGTTACCAATTGTAGTACCAAAACCTTTTGCTAAAGGTTCGATTACAAATTTACCGTATTGAGAACCGTCTGAACTTGTTGTTGTATCAACATTTTTAATTTTTAATTCCATGTTTTATTCTCCTAGTTAAAATATTACTTGGTTAATTTTTACTATTTAGAGTAGAACTCAATTACTAATTGTTCTTTCATATCAGGATCGAGTTCTTCTCTTTCCGGAATTCTGTCGAACGTAATTTTCAAAGCATCTTTGTCGATTGTCATCCATGCCGGAGCACAAGCCATGTCTATCATTTCATTTACTGATTTCAAGAAGTTTGTACTATTAGCTTTAATAGTAACTACATCGCCTGCTTTTACCAAGTATGACGGAATATCAACTTTTCTGCCGTTAACCAATACGTGACCGTGGTTAACAATTTGTCTTGATTGTTTTCTTGTAATACCAAAACCTGCACGGTAAAGAACGTTATCAAGTCTGCTTTCCAATAATTGTAAAAGGATAGTACCTGTAACACCTTTTCTTCTTGCAGCTTCATTATAATATTTAGCAAATTGTTTTTCACTTACCAAATAAGTAAATCTGATTTTTTGTTTTTCTGCTAAATGTAAAGCATATTCAGAAAGTTTTTTTCTAACTGCGCCATGTTGACCGGAAGCAGTTTGTCTCATAGAAGAAGTTAATTTTCTGTTAGAAAGATCTTTAACTTTCTTATTTCTGAATAATTTGTTTGATGGTCCTGTATATCTTGCCATTTTTAATTTTCTCCTTTAATTGTTGCGGGGCATCTACGGTTTGGGTTATTGGCTATAACACAAGCCCCCGCGATAGTACTATAATTTGTAAGAGCAATTATACTCTACGTTTTTTAGGTGGTCTGCAACCGTTGTGCGGAATAGGAGTTACATCTTTAATCAATGTAATTTCTAAACCTGCAGCTTGAATAGCTCTGATTGCAGTTTCTCTACCTGAGCCAGGCCCTTTGATATGAACTTCAACTTTTTTCATACCTTGATCGATAGATTTTTTAGCTACCATTTCAGCAGCAGACTGAGCAGCAAACGGAGTACCTTTTCTTGCACCTTTAAAACCGCTTGCACCGGCTGTTGCCCAAGCAATAGCATTACCTTGAGTATCTGTAGAAGTAACGATTGTGTTGTTGAATGTAGATTGAATATGTACTACACCCTGCAATACGTTCTTCTTTTCTTTTTTCTTAGTTTTTTGTGGTCTTGCCATTTTTCTATTTCCTTATATTTATTACTTATATTTACTACTTATATTATCGACGCAAACTATTTTTTCTTAGTGATTGCTAAACCTTTTTTACCACGACGGGTTCTTGCGTTAGTTTTTGTTCTTTGACCTCTGCAAGGAAGGTTACGTTTGTGTCTCATGCCTCTATATGAACCGATTTCTTGAAGACGTTTGATGTTCAAAGAAACTTCTCTTCTCAAATCACCTTCAATGTTGTAATTTGCAAGTTCGTTTCTTAACAATTTAATATCTTCATCTGTCAAATCGTCTGTTCTTAAGTCCGGTGAAATACCAGTAGCTTCAAGAATTTTAGCACTTCTTGTAGGACCGATTCCATAGATGTATGTTAATGCGATAATAAGTCTTTTGTTACGAGGTAAATCTACCCCTGATAATCTTGCCATTTTTAATTTTCTCCTTTTCTTGTTGTTAGATTTTTTTGGATATGAGGGATAAATACTTCCTCACCACCCGCCGCAAAGCCCGCGAGTTCGGCATAACAAAAAGCAATTAGCCTTGTCTTTGTTTGTGTTTAGGATTTTCACAAATAACTGCTACTCTGCCTTTTCTTTTAATACATTTGCATTTGTCGCAAATTGGTTTTACTGATGATCTTACTTTCATTTTGTTTTCCTTTATATTAGTTGTATTCGTGAGATTTATTTTAATCTGAAGGTGATTCGGCCTCTTGTCAAATCATAAGGTGTCATTTCGACTTTAACCTTGTCACCCGGAAGAATTCTTATGAAATTTTTTCTGATTTTTCCGGAAATATGTGCCAAAATTTCATGGTCGTTTTCAAGTTTTACTCTGAACATTGCATTTGGCATAGATTCAACAATTGTACCTTCTAATTCTATTACGTCTTTTGCCATTGTTTTCCTTTTCTTTCGGCTGTATCATTGCAACTGCACTATTTATTAATTATAAAATTCGGCTCTAAAAGCACTATTCTTAATCAAAAATTTGGCACAGTTCACCTGCACTTTAATAATCATACTTGCAAAATATTGAATTGCAAGCGATTTACCCAAGTTTTTCGAAGATTTATTTCAAATTTTACATAATTGTTTTTTAAAACTAGGCACACATTCAAGAAAACCCCGACATGATGAAACGACGTATTTTAGCAACTTTCAGCATGATTGTAAATTTTTCTTAACATGAGTTATTGTTTTATATTTTTATTAAAACAAACATACAATAAGATTTGTAACAAAATCCCAGATTACTGAAATCAACCGCTAAAAAATGTTTTTATTAGTTTAACGGTACTAACAGAAAGAGAGAAGTGCAGATGGTTGACAAAATTGAAGGCATAAAAGACGAAGACGATTTAAAACGTGCACAAGCGGCATCCGCAGCGCAAGGCTCAAGCATTACAAACTATAACGAGTGGAGCGAAATACTAAAAAGCCTTGAAGAAGCCGGTGTTGAATCAACTGGCAGTTTTGCGGGTGATAAAGCAAGATTACAAGAAATTGAAATTGCTGTACAAAACTATATTGAAGAAGTACAAGCGCAAGAAAAAACAAGAACCGAACAAGGTAAAGAACAACAAGCCTCGAATCTATCCAAAAGCGATAATGAACAAGTTGTAAAAGCAAACGTAGCAAACGCAACAAGTTCGGCAATCCTTGCCGATTACATGAAATATTACCACTTGTTATAGAACTCTAAAAATTTTAAAACAAGACAGTGTTAATTTTAGGCGGATGTTCTGTAGTTACAGAACATCCGCGTTGTTAATTATACCTTCGCATTGCAAACACAAAACTACTCTTTGCACAAGACCATACCTCCACTACCACCTCGTCTAACATTTACATCACTATGACCATATGAATAATAAGATATATCCCGGTGAAAAACGCGATAATAGGCAGTCAAACCGTTGATTTCTCGCCCAGACCAAACCCAAAAGTCCATACTAGAAAACCCATATTTTGCTGCAACATCAGAACCATATAATCTGCCATCTATTCTATCATATTCTCCTAAATCTTTACGATATATATCACTTGCTATCAAAGCCAAATCAACCCCGCTCGCTATTTTATCAACATGACCACACTCTCTAACTGCACCAGCCCAATAATCTTGTTCATATTCACAATATTTTACACCATGCGTACTTTTCATCAACTCACATTCAGCCAAAGAGACAGCTTTATTAGCCGGAATCAAAGAATAAAAACATACTCCATTCAACTTAAAAACACACTCATTCCCCAAACCATTAGCATTCAATAAGACCACGTCGTTTGACAGTTTGTTTGGCATTTTACTACCGTTCCAGTCGAATACCGCGGCGACACAACCAGATGTGGATGATTGATTGTTTGACCAAGTAATTGGAACTTCGTCAATATCACATTTTGCGTTATAAGATAAAATCATTGCTGTACCGTCAGCGGTCACGATGCCTACAGTATCACCGTATTCATGGGTGTCATCGTTTGTCATTTTTAGTTGTTTACCGGTTGTGGTTTTTGAGATTTCCCATTCCTTCTCATCATCTAACATTACAGTTTCAGTCGGCCAACATTCAGTTAAATGTTGGTTATCGCAAACTTTTGCTATTTTGAGATGTTTTTGTAATTCGTTTACAAAATCCATTGTTGTTGCATAACCACCTAAGGTTGAAAGTGATTTCATCTTATCCGTTGCTTTGCCGAATTTTTGAGTAATATTCTGGATACGAGCGGTCTTTACTCGTTCTTGAATATTCGCAATCAATGCCGGCATCGTAATCGCCGCTACTACCCCAACGATTGCGAGAGTGATAAGGACTTCTGCTAAAGTAAAACCGCATTTTCGGTAGGGCGCCGTGTGAGCGAAGCGAACCCAGCCCGTGAGGTGGCGGTCGGACGTTACTCCGCCGCCATCCCGAATAATGCGGGACGCGATTTCTGAATTTGAATTGTTGTAATTTTTCTTCATAGTGTTTTTACCTTTCTTTGTTTGTTTATTTGTACTACTGCTATTCTTTATTTGTCATTGCGCACATGTTGCGCAATCTTTTTACACCGATGTCGGTGAATACAGATCGCGCAACATGTGCGCGATGACAGAAGGACTGTACCCCACCATCTTCTTCCGGACTTCCACGCCCAAAATTTCCGCATGACAATACACCTAATTGTATAACAATTAGGTTTTTAAAAACGTTGATATTACTGGGTTTTAGACACCTAATAGGGCGCAAACCCGCTCTACGCTTGG
>JAZSRN010000068.1:0-32712 GCA_045538535.1 Candidatus Gastranaerophilaceae bacterium
ATAGTAAAAATATAGCAAAAAAATATTTTCAGTAATATTACTATAGTATGAAATTAAGATACATTAGAAGGTTTTATAGTCATATTGATGAAACATCTAAGAATATAAAGTGGCGTCACTTGACTGATACTGAACTTGATAAATCTATGCACCAACCGCAAATAGTTGCTAATTGTTATGATGAAGCAACACGCTATGCTTTGCTTAATTCTGTTCAAGGACGAGCGATGTTAAAGCGTAGGATTTGGATTGAAAATACTAAATCGTCGACTTGTCCGGCATATAAGATTTTGTTCAATATAAATGGCAAAGAAAAAGCATATAGGGCGACTTTTAAGGATTATTGGGGTAGTTTTAATGCTTTAACGGAAAGATATTGGATAAACGATCACAATAATTATGCACGTTTGAGTTTAGGGGTAAATGTTGCAATGGCAAAAATGATAAAGGAATTTCCTTTTATGAAGCCGTTTATCTCAAAACTTTATGTACTTGAAGACACAAGTGAGTTCAATAAACCTTCAAATGCATTCAAATTGTTTACCGGAAAATCTCCGCTAATAATAGGTGAAAGTAACTTTAACATTAATTTGCTTCCGTATAAAGAGAAAGTTTTGGAACTTTTAACAAGGTTAAGTCAGAAAAACAAAAAGGATTATAGTTTTGTGGCAATGACTGGGGCATTTCCTATTAGACCTAAGAAATTAGATAATGCAAAAGTTTCCGAAAAAATCTCAAGTTGGCATTGCTTAGCCATAGTAAGGGTTTGTAAAAATAAGCAAATATACTTGAAAAATCCAAGGGAAAAAGGTTTGGCGAAAATGTCATTTGATGATTTTATCAAAAGATTTAAAGGAATTATTGGTTTAGAATATGATTAATAAAACAATAAAAACCGGAAATTTCCGGTTTTTATTGTTCAGATTTAATATATTTAATTCCTAATGATTTAAGTTTTTCTATAACATTTTTTGTCGTATTGCTCAATTTGATTCCTTCGTTGTTAAACAATGCTGGTATATGTTCTTTTTTTACAATATCCATTACTTCATTGTATAAATATTGATGGCTTTTATTCTGTGCGCATTTTGCTGGTATAGTTATAGCGCTATATGACCCGCGAAAACTAGTGCCAATTGCTCTGGTATTCATTTTTTCTCCTTTAAATATTAATTAAGTCGTTGTATAATATGTATTTATTACACTTATTATAAACCCGTAAAATTTTTTTTTAACAGATTTTGTTACAAAAATTAAATTAATTAAAGATTTTAATACAAATTTTTAGACTCACGAAGTTTTTAGAGAATAATTCCTTATAAATTATAAATAGAGACCTATTTTTATTTGTGGTAGTATTTTTATAAGGAGTATTTGTCATGAGTCATACCAATCCCCTTATATCTGTATTTATTCCATATTATAACGATGAGAAATTTTTAAAAGAATCCATTGAGTCGGTATTAAATCAAACCTATGAGAATTTTGAGTTAATATTGCTGAACCATAATAGTCAAGATTCTTCGCGCGAGATAGCACATTCGTATAATGATAAACGAATAAAACATATAGATATGCCGTATAATCTCGGATTGGGTGGCTCCGGATTATTGACAATCGAGTTTTTAAAAGTTGCGCAAGGCAAGTATACCAAACCTTTTTGTGCGGATGATATAATGTTGCCGGATTGTTTAGAAAAACTCGTCAATTATATGGAAAATAATCCGGATAAAGACTTTGCTTTTGGCAATCTTAAATATGTTGATGAATACGGCAACGATTTGGGAGATGATTGGTTTTCAACAAGAGAAAGGTTTGAGAAAGATTTTACTGAAGCACAATGGTTGAAAACATTAGCGTTAGGGCATAATCCACTACCATACATTGGGGCTATAATAAAGCGTAGTGTTTTAAATCAAATAACTATTAATACGACTTTTGTTATAATGTTTGATATGTCACTTTGGACGGCGTTATTATGCAAAAAGTGTAAAATCGGAATTGTTAACGAAACTGTCTGTAGTTACAGACAGCATACAGAACAAGTATGTTCTGTATGCAAACATATGTTCTCAGCTTCTATGGCCGAATACGAATGGACGGCGTATTGGGAGTTATTCTTACAAATTGATGATATTGAGTTGGTCAAAGCTATTTGGTCCGATAGTCCCTTCGTTACTAAACTTACACAAAAAGAGGATATTCCGTTTTTTATAGCACACTCTATGCTTAATTTTACCCCGCAACCATTACCTTATGGCTTAATTACAAAACTGTTGGATGATGAAAAAACGCGCTTACATTTGCAAGAAACATTTGGATACGGTGTGCGTGAATTACGTCAACAGCTCGTTATAAAAGGTCAAAATAAAAATAAATTTAAAAATTTTAAAGAATGTCTTTATAACAAAAAGCCTAAAGAACTCTGTCTTTGTGAAGTTATATTCTTATTAATGAAGAAGGGATTCGATTTGTTTAGCCTAAAAACTTGGCAAAAATTACTCTCTAAAAAGAAAAAATACACTGTTTGATTAATTTGTTTTAATCAATCTTATGCCTTTGTGTAATGTATTAGTCTCAAAAAGCATTTATTCTAAATTCGTAGAATAAAAGGAGATTAATATGTTTTACAATGTTTTAAAAGCTAAAGATTTAGTTGATGTCAAAGATGCACCGATGGATAAAAGAATTTTAATGGAATGCGGTGATAAATCCTTAAACCTTATTGCACTAAAAAAACACGAAATAATGGATAATCATATTTCAATTTGTGATGCTGCTATTTATGTTTTAGAGGGTGAAATTGAAGCACATTTTGAAGCAGAAAAATTCAAAATCAATAAAGGTGAAATTTTAATGTTTAAAAAAGATGATGAACACAAGGTTTTAGCTCTCAAAGATTCAAAATTCTTTGTAATAAAAATTTAAACCCTATACACAATAAAGGAGCAAAGCGCTACATTTGTAGCGCTTCGCTCTTTGTATATATATAATCTTTTGTAAACTTTATATAATACTTTTGTTTTTATCGGGATTATAGTCTATAATGGTTAACACGAAGATATGTAGAGAAGAGGAGTTATAGATGAAAATCAATAAAAATTATTTAAATTTAGAGGCAAGTTATCTTTTTTCAACTATCGCAAACAAGGTAAAAGCTTATTGTGAAGCTAATCCGGAAAAAACAATTATTAGATTAGGCATTGGAGATGTGACGTTGCCTTTATGTAAAGATGTGGTTAAGGCAATGGGGCAAGCGGTTGAAGAGATGGGGGTTCAAGAAACCTTTAAAGGTTACGGGCCTGAACAAGGATATGATTTTTTGAAATCAGCTATTAAAGATTACTATTTGTCGCATAATGTTAGCCTTGATGTGGATGAAATTTTTATAAGTGACGGCGCCAAGAGTGATTTGGGTAATATTCTTGACTTGTTTGATACTGATAATGTTGTATTGGTTCAAGATCCGGTTTATCCGGTTTATGTTGACACAAATATTATGGCCGGCAGAAAAGTTCTTTTCTTAAATTCCAATGAAGAAAACGGCTTTTTGGCAATGCCGGATAAAAACGTAAAGGCGGATATTATTTACCTTTGCTCACCAAACAACCCTACCGGTGCGGTTTATAATAAAGAACAATTAAAAATCTGGGTTGATTATGCAAAATTGAATAATGCGATTATTCTTTTTGATTCAGCTTATGAAGCTTTCATATCTGATGAAACATTGCCTCGAAGCATTTATGAAATTGAAGGCGCAAAAGATTGTGCAATCGAGTTTTGTTCGTTCTCAAAAACGGCAGGATTTACCGGAACAAGATGTGGTTACACTATTGTTCCAAAAGCCATCGTTTCAGAGGGAGTTACGCTCAACAAGTTGTGGTTAAGACGCCAAACAACAAAATTTAACGGCGTACCTTATATTGTTCAAAAGGGTGCTGCAGCTGTATTTAGCGAAAACGGACAAAAAGAAATTATGGAAAATATTTCATATTACAAAGAAAATGCCAAAATTATTACAGATGCATTAGATAAACTCGGAATTTGGTATACCGGCGGTAAAAACTCGCCTTACATTTGGTTAAAATGCCCTAGTAATATGAAATCTTGGGAATTTTTCGATTATTTACTTGAAAATGTCCAAATCGTCGGAACTCCCGGTGCCGGTTTTGGTAAAAATGGCGAAGGATATTTTAGGTTAACTTCGTTTGGAAGTCGGGAAAACACAAAACTTGCAATGGAAAGATTGTTAAACCACTTTTTATCAGTTAAATAAATTTATTAATATAGGAGAAGAATGTATGAAAAATTTAAAGAAAGGTTTGTTAACGTTAGCAATAGCTGCATTAACTATTACTCCGGCATTGGCCTATCCGGATGTAGCAGAAACTCACTGGGCTGCAGCACAAATCAAAGAATTGTCCGAAAAGGGTGTTATTGTTGGATATCCGGATGGAACATTTCAACCTGATGAAAATGTTACAAGAGCGGAATTTGCATCAATGGCAATTCGCGCGTTAGGTCAAGAACACGCTCAAGTTGCGCAACCGGTAAATTTTACTGATATTGACGAAACTTTTTGGGCTTATGATTCAATCCAAAAATCGTTATATTTTGATTTGATTTCTTGCCCAGCTGAAGGCCAACCTTTTAGACCGGACGATTCAGTTTCGCGCGCAGAATCAATGTCAGTTGCAGTAAATGCATTGACTACAGAACAAATTAGCGTTCAAAAAGCTAAGGATGTTTTATCAAAAAAATACGCAGATGTTTCACAAGTTCCGGAATGGTTTATTATTCCAGCCGGTAAAGCTGAAATTTTAGATATGTTGGTTGTTATTCCTTCTGATAAACAAAAAAATATTGAAGCTGACAGACCGGCAACAAGAGCAGAAGTGACCGCTATTTTATACAACATGATGGAACAAGCGAAATTAAATCCGAATGCAAAACTTGCCGAAGCAATGAGAAAGAAAACCGGTGAAGGTTTTGTTATAGAAAACGCAACCGTTCAAGGTTCATACGGAACAATTCCTGCCGGTACGGTTGTGCCTGTATCATTGGTCAAATACGCAAGTTCACAAACTTCTTTGCCGGGTGAACTTTATGTCGCTCAAGCTGCACAAAATTTTGTTACTAAAGAAAAATTTATTCTTGTTCGTCAAGGTGCGCTATTAAGGGGGCAAATGTTAGATGTTCGCAAAGGTAAATGGTTTGTTCGCAACGGCGTTCTTGTGCTTGATAATGCGTTAATTACAACTACAAATGACCAAACTACACATTTCAGTGGTGTTATTGAAGTTAGCAAAAACAGAAACTGGTTCATGAAGTTTGTTAGAGCTGTATTCAAAGGTGAAAAACTTGAAGTCCAACAAGCAGGAACCGTTTATTTAAAACTACTAAAACCAATAAAAGTCGATTTGACAAACGGTTGGATTTTAGAGTAAAAATTGTATTTTAAAAAAGAGGTGAAGGTAATACCCTTCACCTCTTTTTTTTAGTTTCGTAGACTTTTCGTTAGATTGTTTGCACCTATAATATATGCAACTTGCGCTCTGTTTTTGGCAGAAAACTTTTCCAAAATGTTTGACATGTGAATTTTAATGCAACTTTCGCTACAGCCAAGTTTTTCGCCAATTTTTGGGTTGGAATAACCTTGGATTACATATATAAGTATTCGTTTTTCTGTTTTTGAGAGTTTTATGGTGTTGTAATCGATTGTCATAATTTTGTTGTCCTTATTTAAATATTTTAGCTGTAAATTTTTCAAAGGTGTTTTCTTCAATGAAATTTTTGCAATTGTTTTTGAGTCTTATAATTTCATTTTTATTTTGTAATAATTTTTGAATTGTTTGTACCGATTCTTGGATTTCTTTTGTATTTTGTACTGTTTTTATACAACCCCAATCTTCTTCCAGATTCTTAAAATAGGACATTGAACCGGTAAGGATTGGTATTTCTGCGTATATCAACTGATTAATTGCTCCGGATGCATAATTTAATTTGGAACTGCATAAATAAAGTGCTATATCGACCGATTTTATGTAAGTAGGTATTTCTTCCATAGGAAGAAATCCGGTGATTATAACCCTATTATCTAATTTATTCTGTCTAATATATTTTTGAAGTTTATCAATAAATTTGCTTTCATCCTTTGGATGTTTTCCACCTACTATGAGGTATTTAAAATTGTTTGGAAAATGTTTTAGGATTTTTAGGGTTGTTAAAATGCCTTTGTCTGGAGTAATAAAGCCAAAACTGCCTAATATTATATCGTTTTTTTTGTAGCCTAACTCATTTTTTAATTTTTTTATTTTTAGTTCGTCAACTATATAATTTTGTGTTGGAATCGGGTGTGGTAAATACATACAATTTTTATATTTAAGATCGTATCTTTCCAGACAGTCTTGCATTTTTTTGTTCATCGTCACCAATTGGATTGATTTTTCTTTTAACAACCTAAAAAATGGTGCTTGTGTTATTTTAATTTCGGGGTTATCATTCAAAAAAGGTTGGATGACAAGATTAAAATCAGAATGCCACACAATTTTTATTTTTTTGTTTTTTTTGATTAGTTTTTCAATAAAATAATCTAAAAAAACAAGAGAACTTGTAATGTGATTATAATTGTATTGGTACCCGTAACAATGTTTGCGTTTCAAAGTTCTGTGTTTCCAATATGTATTTTCACAAGTCCAGAATGCATATTCATGTTGGATTGAAATTATGTCAAAATTTTCAGCTTGAGCAATTATTTTATCTAAATAAAAAAAGAATAAATTGATGTCTTTTAATGCTTTAAAATTTACCGGAATTACGGAGTTTGAGTAAACAGAGTTGTTGTTTATTCCGTTAATATAATCATCTAAAAATGTTGCAATGCCGCATTTTTCTTTGTACGTGCTAAGATGTAATATTTTTTCAGTTCCGTTTTTGTTTATTTCGATAATTTTGAAAGCTTTTTCTAATTCATTTTTGTTTTTTAAATAAGTACATTTAGGCATAGTGTGTAAATATTTACTACGGATATCTTTGCGGATATTTTTATTTATAGAAAAGTTTGATACTATATTTATAAATTTTTTTTTAATATATAGTTTATTCATTTTTGTTTATGGTTCCTCCTATAATTTCTTCTAACTTTTCAATAACAAACGAAGGTTGTAATTCGAGCATACAAAGGGCTATTTTATTTTTACACTTGTTATTTCCATTGGTTTGCAATAGGCATGGTGAGCATTCAAAATGTTTGGATAGAATAATACATTTATCGTTTCGGGGTTGCCATCTTATTAACGAGGTTGGTCCATGTAGCAGTATTGAAGTTTTTTTTAATGCAGCGGCAATATGTATTATTCCGGAGTCCACGCCGATTATTAAATCACAATTTTTTGCCAGAGCCATTGTTTCGGTTACACTTAGGTGACCAGAAGTATTTATGGGTTTTATTTTGAGTTCTTCAAGTTGGGTAAGCAATAGTTCATAGCCTTCAATATCTTTTTTCCCTCCGGCAAAATATACTTGAGCGTGTTGTTTGTCTGAAAGATAGGTTATTAGCTCTACCCAATACTCATCAATCCAATTTTTTTGAGGGAAACGACTATATGCTTGAATTAATATTTTTAGTTTGTTGGTATTACCGTACAATTCTTTAATTTTGTTTTCGTCACTATCTTTTATCCATAATTCGGTGGTATCGTTTTCGACACCTATGCCAGTAAGTTTTAATAAATCAAGATAGCAATCAATTTCATTGCGATCTTCATTGTAAGGCGATTTGTGGGTTAAAAATTTATTTCGCCGAATATCAAATCCTATCCGGTTTTTAACTCTTGCCCAAAATGCAACTTTTGTAAAAAAGTTATCATTTTTTAGAAAGTATACGGTATCATATTGGCGAAAAAGTTTTATGTAATAAAATAAACTTTTATATTTACCTTTAATATAGTGAATATTGTTTATGTAAGGACAGTTTTGCATCACATTAGCTGCGATGTCGTCTACCAGAATATCGATTGTTGATGCGGGTAAATTTTTCCTCAATTCTCTGTAAAATGCGCTGGCAAAGATAGAATCTCCGATTGTTCCATAGCGTATTGTCAGTATTTTTTGCATATTCTTTCGATTCCTCGTTTCTTATTTGTAATGAAAATCTTTTAATTAAGATATATCATAAAAAGATTTAAAAGTAATCGCATGTAACACTATATTAAGTAAGTAATCACATTATAGGTTTAATTGAATATAAAAATAGCTTATTCTGTTTTATATAGGAGAACGTTATATCAAGTGTTTTTTGATGATAAAAAATTTTTAGGTTCAAAAATTCAGACTTATCGACGCCAAAAAGGTTTGACTCAATTTCAATTGGCTGAAAAGATAGGTCTGAGTGAAAAGCATATAAGTAAAATTGAGTCCGGTATTCATCAACCGTCTATTACCGTTTTTTTTAAGCTTATACACGCTTTAGAGATAAGTTTAGATGAATTTGGCATAAATATCGCAGAGGAAAAACAATCAATCAAATACAATGTTTTAAAGTTGATTTATGACATGAATGATAGAGAGTTAGCGTTTTTGTTTCCTATATTGAAAGTTTTAAAAGATAATTTTGAAAAAAATAAGTTGTAAATTCGGTTGTACTTTTCTGTTTTTTTGATAAACTCAAGTTATAGAGGAGTTGGGGATATAAGGATATGTTGTTGTTTATAATTTCATTTTTGTTGGTTTTTGGTGCCTCATATTTAATTGCAAGTTGTTTAAATAAAGAAAAAAATATACTCGGGTTACTTTATATTTTTATTTTGAGTTTTGCAAATATTGTATTTACGTTTGAATTGCTCTCTTTATTTTCAGCAATCACACAAGCCGGGATTTTAGCCATTAACTCCATAGCTTTGGCTCTATCAATAATTATTTGGAAAAAACAAAATTGTCCGATATGGAATATCAATCCAAAACCATTTTTTAAAAAAGTATGGCTGGCATGTTTAAAAGACAAATATCTTTTTCTTTTAGGGTGTGCGTATTTGTTTTTGATTTTTGTAACGCTATTCGATGCAATTATCATTCCGGCCGTAAATCCGGATGCATCTTGTTATCACATGCTAAGAAGTCTATTCTTTATAAGTAATCATAATTTAAATCATTTTGATATCGCAGATTATCGCGCAGTTGCAATGCCTATAAATTCTGAAATTTTATACGCTTGGATGTTGATTTTCATAAAAAAAGTAATCGGAATAGGTTTTATTTCATTTTCAGGATATGTAATATCAATTATTTGTGTAAATAAGTTTATGGAATTATTAAAAATAGCCATTCGTCCAAGATTATGGACTATTTTTATTTTATCATCACTACCGGCAATAATGGTACAGATGACAAGTTCAGAAACGGATATTATAATTGCGGGCTTGATTACCTCAAGTATTTTAATGTACTGGTATGCAATCAAAGGGCCCCATATCAATAAAATACCGATTTTTATGGCTGCATTATCATACGCACTCGCCATAGGCACCAAAACCCCCGCGTTAATCGCAATACCTGCGGTAGGTGTATTTCTGTTATTTTTATCTGTTTATTATCTTAGAAAGAATTTCTACAAACCACTCATACTTTTTATAGGATTTGGACTTATTAATTTTGTATGTTTTGCTGCGTATAACTACGTATTAAATTTTATCAGTTTTGGTTCAGTAAAGGGGCCTATAAATATGATAAAAAGTCATACCTATCAATTTGATATAAAACTTTTACCTGCAAATATTATTAAACATTTCTTTTTATTTGCGGATTTTACAGGTTTTCGCTGGGGAGAAATTTTGGGAGATAAAATTATTGCCTTGCGTGACGGTATTATTCAAGGTTTAAATCTACCAACAATAGAGAACAATTTATTTATTAACCGAGATTCCGAAATAAACTATTCTTTAAGAGAAAGTTCAATGGGTTTTGGTATTTTAGGTATTATATTGTATTTATTTTTCGTACTAATCAATTTGATAAAACCGCTAATTTGCAGAAACAAAAAAACTATATTTTTAAGCTTATTTGCATTAACTTTTGTTTTGAATATTGTAGCTATATCATCGTTATTAGTTTATATGACGTATAGTACCAGATTTATGGTGTTATTTGTTGTTATATCCGCGCCAATACTTGCAATTTCATATTCTAAAAAAAGTAATCTATATAAACTAATTGTTACTATCTTTGCATTATACTATCTTATTTTTGTTGCCGGTTCACTTTGGTCAAGACCATTTTTTAGGATTATCAGATATTTTAAAACCGGTTCAACCATTAACCAAGTACGAGAGTTATCTTTTTGCTCAAAGTTAATGCCGGACCCTAATGAGAAAGCCGGATTTGTTTATTATGATTGTCAATTAAAGGAAGTTGTTTTAAATAACATAGAAAAAGGCAGTAAAATATTATATTTACCAAATCGCAGTGAAGAGCTGTTATCATTTAAAATGTTAGACTTTTATGGTTATAAAATCGATACTGCACTTTTAGAAAAATATTCAAAAATAGATTTTTCGAAATATGATTATGTTATAACAAAAAACAATGTTCAATACGCAGATTTAATATTGAATTTCAAAGAAGGTATTACACCTATGTTTAATACAACAAAGGCTAAAGGTTTGCCACCTGAATATGATGTTGGTTGCATGTATTTTGGCGGCAATTTATTCAATACAGGAAATGATTATTTTGAAAGTAACCCTCATTTTGTTAAGTGCAAAATAAATAAAGAACTTATGTTGTATAATGGCTTTGAAGATTATCAATACCTTCCGATAAAATTTAACGGACTTGATGGGATTGAAAAAAAAGATATCAACCAAGGTGCATTCGTAATTTATAAAAAGCTTTAATTTATCACTTGTTTACAATCTTGTCAAATCTAATTTCATCATCTTCAACATCAACCATTATGCTATCACCTTTTGTAAAATGAAGGCCTAAAAGTTCTTTAGATAACGGGTTCTCTACTAGTTGGCGAATAACTCTCTTAAGAGGTCTAGCGCCATAAATAGGATTAAAGCCTCTTGTTGCTAAAAACTCTTTTGCGTCATCAGAAAAATGAATATCTATTTCTTTTTCAGCAAGCAATTTTCTCAAGTAATCAGCTTGAATATCCACTATTTGTGAAAGTTGAGCAAGATTTAGACCTTTGAAGAAAATCGTTTCATCAATACGGTTTAAAAATTCCGGCTTGAATTTGGAACGCAAAACGTTCAAAACTTCATCTTTTGTCGATTCGAAATCTTTTTCACCCAAAGCCGCATTAATAGAGTTTTCCAAAATAATATCGCTTCCGATGTTGGATGTCATAATTATCAATGTGTTTTTAAAATCAACGGTTCGACCTTTACTATCGGTTAATCTTCCGTCATCAAAAATCTGCAACATAATATTGAAAACATCTGGGTGTGCTTTTTCAATTTCATCAAAAAGCACAACGGAATAAGGCTTTCTGCGGACAGCTTCCGTTAATTGTCCACCTTCTTCATAACCAACATATCCCGGAGGCGCCCCGACAAGTCTTGCAACGTTATGTTTTTCCATATATTCGGACATATCAATACGAATTAGAGCGTCTTCATCGTTGAACATAAATTCCGCAAGAGCTTTGGCTAATTCGGTTTTTCCAACGCCTGTTGGGCCTAAAAATAGAAATGTTCCAATCGGGCGTTTTGGGTCTTTAAGGCCGGAACGAGCACGTCTAATTGCATCGGAAACCGTTTCTACTGCTTCATCTTGACCAATCAAACGTTTATGTAGAATATCTTCCATTGTAATTAGTTTTTGCAATTCACTTTCAATGAGTTTATTGACCGGAATTCCCGTCCATTTACTTACAACATTTGCGATGTCTTCTTCATCAATTTCTTCTTTTAAAAATTTATTTGCAGTATGTTCTTTGTTTTGAACTAAAAGAAGCTGTTTTTGAAGTTCTAATAATTTGCCATATTTTAACTCTGCAGCAGTTTGCAAGTCTGTATTACGCTCTGCTTCCTCAATTTTATTTTTAACCGTCTCTATTTCTTCTTTTAAATCCGTTTCATCAGTAATTGAAGCTTTTTCTTCGTTCCATTGCTTTTTCATAATCTCAATTTGAGACGAAAGAGCATCAATCTCAACGGTAAGATTTTCAACCTTCTTGAAACTTTCTTCACTTGTTTCTTTTTTTAAAGCTTCACGTTCGATTTCCAGTTGAACTTTTTGTCGTTGCATAATATCAATTTCTTCCGGCATGGAATCAATTTCAATACGTAATGACGATGCGGCCTCATCAATCAAATCAATCGCTTTATCTGGTAAAAACCTATCCGTAATATACCTATCAGACAATTTCGCGGCTTGAATTAAAGCACTATCAAGAATTCGGACACCATGGTGCACTTCATATTTTTCCTTCAATCCTCTCAAAATACTTATTGTGTCATCAACCGAAGGTTCATCAACCAAAACTTGTTGAAATCTTCTTTCAAACGCCGGATCTTTTTCTATATATTTACGATATTCGCTAATAGTAGTCGCGCCTATTGTTCTTAACACTCCACGCGCAAGCATTGGTTTTAAGAGATTGCCCGCATCCATAGCGCCTTCACCGGCACCGGCACCGACAACCGTATGAATTTCATCAATAAACATAACTATTTCGCCGTTTGAGTCTTCGACTTCTTTTAAAACCGCTTTTAAGCGTTCTTCAAATTCACCTTTATATTTCGCTCCGGCAATCAAAGCACCCATGTCAAGCGAAATTAATTTTGAATTTTTTAAACTTTCCGGCACATCACCTCGTACAATTCTTTGCGCCAAACCCTCAACAATCGCGGTTTTACCAACTCCGGGTTCGCCAATTAGAACAGGATTGTTTTTTGTTCTACGATTCAAAACTTGAATAATTCTTCTAACTTCATCATCGCGCCCAATAACCGGATCTAATTTACCTTTACGTGCTAATTCGGTCAAATCAGTTGAATATTTTTTCAAAGCATTCATATTTTCTTCCGCATTTTTGTTGTCCACTTTTTTATTACCTCGAATTTTTTTCATTACATTTAGTACATTATTAGAATTCACACCAAATTCTTGCAAAAGTTTTTGAATATTACTACCCTCTAATTTAGTCATGGAAAGGATTATATTTTCAACACTAATATACTCATCTTTTAATTCTTCAGATTGAATTTTCGCCAAATCTAAAAGCTTATATGTATCTGCCGACAAAAATAATTGTTGAGGATTTTGTGGGGATGAAATTGTCGGATATTGTTTAATCGCAGTGACCAAATGAGTTGTAAAATTTTGATTTATCAACTTCAATTCTGATAAATAATCTCTTGAAATCCCGCTGTCTTTCAAGCATGCAAGCAAGATATGTTCAGGTTGCATTTCGGGGTTTTTGTACTCACTCATTAGAGCATTAGCACTTGCTAAAATTTCTTTAGAATAATTGGTAAACTTGTTAAAATCCAACATAATAACGACTCCATTTCACTGATAAGGTATTTATAAATTTTTATCCTCATCACATTATCATTTTAACGTTGAATTTTAAAAAGTCAGATTTTTTAATTTTTAATTAATATTTCGCTTTTTTATTATTAAATCATAACCCAAGATATCACAAATGTTTTTTAGCTCTTTAAAAGTAAGATATTCTCTTTTTAATTTAGCTGAAAAGTTTGCAGGTTTAGTAGATTTGCCAGTATAAGCATTAAGTTTGTCCGACAAATCTTTTTGGAGCATATATTCTTTATTTAAAAGAAATTTTACCAATTGAAAATCAGTCATATCATTTATAATCATAGTCTAAATTATAATAGCTATTGACATCCCTTGTAAAATTCGTTATAATAATCTATATATAAATAAACTAGTCTATATATGTCTGGAGGGATTTATACTTATGAGCAAAAAACAAAGAAAAAATAAAGGGTTTACATTGTCTGAGCTTTTAATAACTTTAGGTATTGTTAGTGTAATTGCAACATTAACAATACCTAATCTATTAACAAATATACGAGCTATTAAACTGGAAGCTTCATTTAAAAAGAGTTACAACAATTTGTCTGTAGTCTTGCAGAAAGTAAAATTTGATCAAGGTGAGACAATTTATGGGAATTATTCTTCCATAACAACCCCTTCTATTATCGAAGCAATATCGCAACAATTTATAAAAAATGATTTTATATCAGCAAAAAATGACGGGAAGCCCGAAATCTTACCAGTTTATCGCAAATATAACAGTTCTGTGCACTATGCAAAGCAGAATTATGATGATGGTTGGTTGATTATAAATGATTCTTTTTATATATTTGTAAACTGTGATGCTTATAAGTCAACGAATATTCAATTACTAATAGATATTAATGGTAAGCAAAAACCGAATGAAGAAGGATATGACTTGTTTGTATTTAAGCTTGACGAAGGTGATAAACTTATCCCCATGGGTTTTGCAAAACAAGCAATCAATGACAAAGATTACTTTAAAAAACTACCATAATCACCCAACTTCAGCAATCAAATCTAGAGTTTTGAATTTTTTTGCAGAATGTTGTGTGATGTAATCTTTTAACAGATTGAAGCAAACTATACAAACTTTTTCGGTTGCTTTTTCTTCATATTCAGAAATTACATCAAATTGCGAATTTAATAATTCAGAAAGAAAATCTCTTATTTTGTGGTGCATGCCAATATGCAACCCCACTGAGTCTAAGCAGTTTTTACAAACTACACCACCTTTTTGAGAAGAAAAAAGCATGTTTTCGCTATTAATTTTACAACCACAAACAAGACAATTTTCTAGCTCAATACCAAACCCCGAAATATGCATAATTTTCATCTGGAATTTTAAAACTGCTAACATCATTTTTGTTTTATCATCGGAATTTGAAATTGCAGTTAACGCTTTATACAAAATATCATAAATTTCGGCCGAACATGGATCATCTTCTACTCCAAAATTGCTTACAACTTCTGAAATATACATAGAATAAAAAATTTTATCCATATTTTGACGAATTTTCGAAAATGTGTTCAACGCTTCCGCTTGACAAATTTTGTCCATATTTCGTCCTTTATAGAGCATCAATTTGTTCGCAACCAAAAGTTCCATTCTGGCACCAAGTTTGCTTTTAGGTTTTTTAGCACCCTTAGCAACGCCTTTGATAAGACCTTTGTCTCGTGAATACATTACAAGAATCTTATCGGCTTCACTTAGGTTATACGATTTTAAATTAATAGCATCGGTTACGAACGTACTCATTTAATTAAGAACCTTTTGACGAGCCAAATGCCCCATGGAATACGCCTCTAAACATTTGTTGCAATTCGTTTTTATTGTCTGAATAAGCCATTGCTGTCTCTTCTGAAATATAATCCTGTTCATACAATTGATAAAGAGAGGTATTCATTGTAATCATATTGTTGAAAGAACCTTTTTTAACCAAATCGTAAATTTCTTCCAATTTATCTTTTTGAATAAAATCTTTTACTGTCGGCGTAACGACCAAAACTTCGCACGCAGGACGTCTGCCTTTTCCGTCAATAAGTGGCAAGAGCTTTTGAGAGATAGTACCTCTTAAAACGGTAGATAACTGGTTACGCACAAAGTCTCTGTCGGACGGATTGTACATATTTACAATACGATTTACAGTTTGCACTGCATCATTTGTGTGAATTGTAGCAAACACAAGGTGACCCGTTTCAGATGCTTTTAGTGCAGCGGTTACTGTCTCTTGGTCTCTGATTTCCCCAACGAAAATAACGTCTGGGTCTTGACGCAATGAATATTTTATACCATCCGGAAAAGATGGTGTATCAATCAAAATTTGACGTTGCGAAATTATACATTTTTTATTTGTAAATATAAACTCAACCGGATCCTCAATTGTTATAACGTGTTTGGAATAATTTGTATTAATATAATCAATTAACGATGCAATTGTTGTAGATTTTCCACTACCGGTCGGCCCAGTAATCAAAACAAGCCCATTATTTAAGGTCGCAAACTGCTCAATTGATTCCGGCAAATTTAATGCAGCGATTTTAGGAATGGTATAAGGAATAATTCTTATAACCAACGCGGTTTTACCGAGTTGACGACTTAAATTAACCCTAAAACGAGAAACCCCTTTAATTTCATACGCAAAATCGAGGTCGAATACAGAATTAACCTTGCCTTTGAAATGTGGAGGAATTAGCAAATCATAAGCATAAGCAATATCAGCTTCCGAAAGTAACGGCATATCTATTTTAACTATTTTGCCGTCTATTCTTAATACCGGATGTTCATCAACTTGTAAATGAATATCTGAAGCGCCGATAGTTACAGCTTTTTTCAAAAAAGTAATAATGTTAAAGATAGATGCTTGTTCTTCTGCCATGTTAATCTCCTCAATATCCAACCTATTGTACCATTTTTTTTAGTTTATGACAAGTTTATACGGCATTATAAAAAAAATCCGCAGTTAAAATGTTTAATTGTAACAAAAATTTTACATTAAATAAACAATCTGGCAATTTTGCTAAAACAAAATACTTTATATAAGAGTAAGGGAAATCTAAGATTAACTTTAACGAAAAAATAATTGGATATTAAAAGTAAATAATCAGTTCTTGAAGTTATAAGAACAAAGATTGGAAAGAAGATTTTTTTATACTCTCTCTCTCTTAATATCCTCGTGTTTATTTAATGTTGCCAACCGAATCTTGGCAACTTTTTTTTGTTAGAGCTAGGCAAACTGCATATACTGTATCCGTAATTCTCAAACATGGTTTTTGTACTTTGACACTTGGTTTGAGAAGAAAGAACAGTAGGTTTGATAATTTTTGTTGGGTTTCACAAAATTTATGCTATAATAAATTTATGGAAGACTTTAATGATAAGGTTTATCGGTTAGAACAATGTAGCGAATATGAGGCTATTATTAAGCTTTGTAATAAGGAAATTGATATAAATCCAAACAATTGGGCTCCTTATTTTCGTAAATCTATGGCTCAACATGGGTTGAAGCAATTTCCTCATGCCTTATTAACCATAAACAAATCAATTGAACTTAATCAAAATTCATTCAATTTAGCACATAAGGGAAATGTATTGTGGAAACTTGGAGATTATACGGGAGCAATTAATTCTTTATCTAAAGCCTTAGAATATAATAATACTAATACTATAGCTTTATATTTACGTTCTAGCGTTTATCTATCTATTGGTGAATATACAAAAGCACTTGTAGATGCAAGAAATATTTTAACAATTGCCCCAACTGATGAAGGTGCCCTTTCAATTATTGCAGATATAGAGCGTGAAAATGGAGATTACAGTAATTCTATAGAAACATACCAAAAAGCTATTGAATGTGATCCAAATGATAAAATAAATTATTGGAAACTTGGCAACTGCTATTGCGACATAAAAGAATATGATAAAGCTATTTTTGAATATGAAATTGCTTTAAAAATTGATGATAAATTTGCTGATTGTTATTGGAGTCTTGCAAATGTATACCGATATTTAGAAAATTATGACAAGGCTCTTGAATATGATAATAAAGCCATTGAAAATACAACTAATGGCGTAACTTGTAATCATTATAATGGGCGTGCTACAACATATTACCACATGAGAAATTTAGAAAATGCTCTATCTGACATAAATAAAGCGATAGAATATGATTGTTCTGTTTATTATAACTATTTAACCAGAGCGCGTATATATCAGGCCATGAGTAAAAATAAAGAAGCAATAGATGATTGCAAATATGCAATAAAATGTGCACCAAATGTAACTGAACCTTATACAACGATATCAAGTATTCTCTCTAATCAAGACAAATATTCTGAAGCCATAAAATACATAAATATGGCATTGAAAATTAATCCTAATGATACTGAACTCATAAAACGAAAATCTTTATATTCCAAGTATATATTTTGGGGCAAAATAAAATCAATGATTAAGAAAGTTTTGTAGGGTGGGAAAAATGAAATGTTCCCACCTTTTTTAATTATTTACCCCTCAAAATTCCCAAATGGGACTTTTACGAACTTAGCTCAAATCCCCTCTCCATGGGGGAGGGCTAGGGTAGGGGCTGATTTTTAATAGAGTTTATAGTCCATTAAAAGTCCGCTTTCGTCCAGTTTGGGTTTCTAAACTTCCGACCGTTTAAAGTCGGCATGAGCTAGATTGCTTCGGGCTTTCGCCCTCGCAATGACGAAAAATACTTCCGACCAAAACGGACATTAAAATACACTCGTGTCTTGTTCGCTCGCGTTTAACGGCAATTCCGTGTTTTGTTTTCAGGGCTTACAGCCCTTATAACAAAAGCACTCCAGCCTCAGCTCGCTCACGCAACTCGCTTTGTCGCTCGTTCGTCGCCCTTAACTAAAGTTAATAAAAAACACCCATCTAACGATGAGTGTTAATTATGGAGCGGGAGACGAGGCTCGTGTATCGGATTATTGGCGGTTCAACCGTTTAAATTCGTTAAATTTTGCTTACGCAAAATAGTCACTCATTACAACGGTTTCACTTGGGCGAGTTCCGTTCGCTCTGTTTATCGTTCATACTCCTTGAAAAAGTTTGCTCTCTTGTCCGTCGGACCGATTGATGTTTTCGCAAACTTTTTATTGTTTTATTTATCGCTCGCTTCACTCTTGCCAAAATCCTCAACTCGCAAAAAGGCAACTTCTCGCCAATATCTCTTGCTCAATATAAAAAAGCCTTAAGACAAATGTCTAAGGCTTTTTTATGGAGCGGGAGACGAGGCTCGAACTCGCGACATCCTCCTTGGCAAGGAGGCATTCTACCACTGAATTACCCCCGCATTGGGTACATGGTTAGTATTACACAAACATTTTTATTTTGCAAGTGTTTTTTGTTAAACATTGACTAATATATGAAAATTATACTTCAACCGGTTCTGGCGTATCTGTACTATCCATTGAGCGGATATCTATCTCCAAGCGGTTTTGAAACCCGTTTTTCAACTTATTTACCAAATCGTTTGATGAATTAACCCAAAACATTGATGAGGTTAAAATTTTTGTTTCAACGCCATTATCGTCAATTTTTATAGTCACAGGATCTGAACCTTTATACTCACATAAAACATTTTTCATTGCAAATAGCTCTTCATATTTGAATTCATCAAGCAATTTGATTGTAAATATATTGGAATTATCAACGGTCTTAACTGTGTCAATTAACAATACAGGTGGCTCATCATCGCCTCTGCGACTAACTTTACCCGATATGATTACACGTTGTTCGCCTTCAAGCATTGAACCATATTCAATAATTTTTTGATTGAACGCTATACAATCAATTTTTGCACTTAAATCTTCGACCGTCACAAATCTTAAAAATTTCGAAGGGTCTTTCTTTGTAGGAATTTGCCGAGTTGCAGTAATCAAACCACAAATTGTTACGACTGCATCATTTTTTAAATCGTTTATCTCGGATATCTTATGCGTCATTAAAAATGGCAACTTGTCGCGTATGGTTGACAATGGATGCGAAGATACATAAAATCCCAAAAATTCTTTTTCAAAAATTTGTAACTGTCTTGCATCAAATTCTTCATCAGAACCAGAAAGCGTAAATTCATTAAATCCGGCATTAATATCATCATCAGCCAAGCCATCAAATAAACTGCACTGTCCTAATTCTTTTGATTTATTTTCTTTTGCTGCAGTTGAAACAATATATTCTAAATTATCTAATAATTGTTTTCTGCTTTTTTCCAAATTGGCGAAAGCACCGGATTTTATTAGCCCTTCAAGTACCCTTTTATTTGAACATTTCGGGTCAACACGTTTACAAAAATCATAAATAGACTTAAATGGCCCGTTTTCACGACGTTCTTTAATAATCATTTCCACGACTATTTCACCAACTTGTTTAATGGACGCCAAACCAAAACGAATATTTCCATTATCCGGAGTGAAAACATCTTCGGAATGATTAATATCAGGTGGCAGAACTTTTATGCCTTTTTTCTGTGCTTCTTCAATATAAAGCTGTGTTTTTTCTTGGTCGCTTGCAACACTTGAGAGCAAAGCTGAAAGATATTCGACAGGATAATGACATTTTAAATATGCAGTTTGATAAGCAACAAACGCATACGCTGCAGAGTGCGAACGGTTGAAGCAGTATGACGCGAATTTTTCTATTTGCTCAAATAACGCCGCGGCATCTTTAGCTTCCATACCATGACGTGCTGCACCTTCGATAAATTTCCCTTTTTGCTTCGCCATTTCGTCAAGTTTTTTCTTACCCATCATACGGCGAACCATATCTGCTTGGCCAAGTGAATAATCTGCCAACACTTGGAATACTTGCATGATTTGTTCTTGATATACGATAGTACCGTATGTATCTTTCAGTACGGGGATTAATAAATCATGTGCATAAGTAATTTGTTGACGCCCATGTTTTCTCTCAACAAAGTCATCAACCATGCCAGAATCTAACGGACCCGGACGGAACAATGCAACTAAAGCGCCTAAGTCTTCAAAAACGTCTGGTCTTAATCGTTTAACCAAGTTTTTCATGCCGGAAGATTCAAGCTGAAAAACCCCGTCCGTATCACCTTCCATAAGCATTTCGTATGTCGGTTTGTCGTCAAGCGGAATATTATTTATATCAACATCAATACCTTGTTGTTCTTTAACCATAGCAACTGTTTTGTAAATAGTTGTAAGGTTTCTAAGACCTAAAAAGTCCATTTTTAAAAGACTTAAAACTTCGGTAACATCATGTGGCGGATAACCCGTTTGAACAATACCGTCTTTTGATGGCTGAACCGGCAAAATTTCATCTAACGGAACTCGAGAAATAATAACGCCTGCGGCGTGTGTGCCGGTATTGTTTTTGATACCTTCAATGGCTTTAGCTAAATCAATCCATTTACGGACTCCAATTGTTTTGCCTTCGGCAGCATCAATAACAATCTGCTCATCGTTATCGTACATAACGCGAAGTTCCATGCCTTCTTTTAACGCATCATCTATATGCGTTTTAGGTTCAGAAGGTATTAGACCAGAAATTTTATTACTTTCTGCAAAAGGAATTTTTAATATACGTGCAACACCTTTTACGGCAGCTTTTGCTGCGTATGTTCCAAACGTAATAATTTGGCATACCTTATCTTCACCATATTTTTGGGTTACATAATCAATAACTTCTCCACGACGTTCAATACAAAAGTCGATATCAATATCGGGCATTGTAAAACGTTCAGGATTCAAAAATCTTTCGAACAACAGTTTGTGCTCAATTGGGTCAAGGTCAGTGATTTCAAGAGTATAAGCAACAACTGAGCCAGCGGCCGAACCACGTCCCGGCCCAACCGGAATACCGTTAGTCTTGGCATAATGGATAAAATCCCAAGTAATCAAGAAATATGCAGCAAATCCCATCTGTATGATTACACTTAATTCGTAATCAATACGTTCTTTCAATTCTTTTGAAATCTCACCGTATCGTTTTTTGGCGCCTTCATATACAAGATGTTCCAAATAACTTTCTATAGTAAAACCTTGTGGAACTTGATAATCCGGCAATGGGCTTTTACCTAACTCAAGCGTAAGATTACATTTGTCTGCAATTTCAACCGTATTTTTTATGCATTCGTCGAACAAATCCGCTTGCATCCATCTAAAAGTATCACGTAATTGAGACGGAGTTTTTACATAAAATTCATTACTCGGGAAATGGAAACGATTAGGGTCATCTTTGTCGCTATTTGTTTGCATACATAAAAGAGTATCGTGCGCATCTGCATCTTCTCTTCTCAGATAATGCGAGTCGTTAGTTATGACCATTTTAATGCCTAATTCTTGTGCAAGTTTTATCAAATCCGGATTAGTACGTTTTTGTTCTTCCATCCCGTGGTCTTGAAGCTCAATATAATAATCTTCACCAAACAAATCTTTGTATTGTTTTGCGACTGACTTGGCCGTTTCGTAATTACCCTTCAATAGGTATTGCAAAACTTCGCCACCTAAACACGCAGAAAGACATACCAACCCTTCATAATGTTCTTTAATCATTTCCCAGTTAATTCGAGGATGAACATAACGACCTTTACACCATGCGGCTGAAACTAATTTCAAAAGATTTGCATAACCTTTTTTGTCTTTTGCTAATAACACCAGGTGATAACAAGGATTGTTCAATTTATCACGCTCTGTAATATCTCCGCTATGAACATAAAACTCACAACCTAAAATAGGCTTTATGCCATTTTCTTTTGCAGTTGTGTATAACTCCATATCCCCATACATAACACCATGGTCAGTCAAGGCCACAGCCGGCATGTTATTTTCTTTAGCATAATTTACTAAATCATTTATTCTTATAGCACCATCCAGCAATGAATATTCACTGTGGACATGCAAAGGCACATATTGCATATCTTTTTCCATACAATTATGGTAACACATTAAAAATTAAATTTAATCACATGTTAAATAAAATTAATCATCATAACGAGAAAGCATTTTATCAATAACTTCAACCATATATTCTTTTATCGCCTTTGGTGAGATAATTTCACAATTGTCGTTATATCTCATTAGTCTGGCAATTAATGAATTAAAATCTTCTCCTTTGCTTGCGATTACCAAATTCCCGTCTTCGTCTGTGTTTTGTAGGGTTTCAAAATCCTTTAATCTATAACTTTTGGCCAAATCACCTTTTATTTTGTAAACAATCGTTGTTGAAACCCCACAACACGTTGATTGAGTAGGTAATTGTTTTACGCTAATAATTCTATTTATAGGAATATCTATATTAAATCCATCTTGATGCGAGTGAACAACAAAACATATTTTGCGTTTTAAATATTTTAATTCAACCGGAACACAAGAAACAGTTTTTTCATCGCCATTGATATCTCTATAAGTAAGTTTTAATTTAAACTTATCGTTTATATATTTTTCACAAAGCTTAATTTGTTCTTCAAAATTTCTATAAAAAAACGACAAATCCTTATATGAATCGCTTTGCAAGCTTTCGAAATAAGCTTTAGCGTTTTCATCAAATCTCAAAAATAAATTTTTCAAAAATAATTCTAATGAATTTTTAGTTTTTGTATCAGTTAACAAGTTCATTGAATTTTTAAAGAGCATAATTGCGCGTAAATCAATTTTATCAAAATCCAATTTGTATGGTGAATTTTGCATATAATATTTATGCTGACTTTTTTCAACTTTTATCCCAAAAACCTTTAGTGTATTCAAATATTTGTTTAATAATACGGCTGTAGTTAATTTTTCATCGTAGTTTACAGCCAAAAGTTTTGTAACTTTTTCGTACGTTGCTTCATTATTATAAAGCAATTTTAAAAACTCAAACATTTTTATACAGGAGTCATTATATTTTTCAGACAATTTAGCCAATATAATACCCCGCTTTCATCTTTTTAAGTTTTTCAATAAAATTACGTTTAAAACTTTCTGGATATAAAATTTTTGCATTATCAGTAAAGCTCAACACTCTTTGTACAATAGAAAATTCATTGGATGATGAAATTTCAATAACTACAGAAGTTGATTTTTGTGAAACTATTTTTTCATTATCTTCAAGTTCTAAATTACTAATATCTCCAAAATATTCAACACCAACTATCTGAATATTTTTTTGAACTTCAGTTTTCCGCAATTTTATCTCTTGAATCTTGGCAATTCTATTCAATATGTATGTAGCATCTTGCTTATATTTCAAGCTATATCCACACAGATATATTTTACCGTTTTCTATTTTCAATCCCGAGGTTATAACCTCCACCGGTTTTGTTCCGGAGCGTGGAGATTTATAAAGTATAACAATTTGTTGATTTTTAGCTGTAATCAATATAAGTTCTTTTAATATTTCAATATCAATACCTTTTAAAAGCGAAACTTTCGAAAAAGCTTGAATTATTTCCGGATTTTTTATTTTATTTGCTAATTTATTCATAAAGAGTTCAATATCGAGTAACTCTTCAACGGTCAAATCTTTAGAAATAATTTTGTACACCTTAATCAATGACGCTAACTGGTCTGGTGACACTGTCAACTCAAATGGATTAGATATAATGCTGTATCTTGAAACACCATTAACTCTTTCGCGCTTAACGCTACAACCAACACGCTTTAAAGATGTAATGTAAACCCTTAAAGTATCAATTGAAATCTTTTCTCTCAAATAAGGATGTGCAAGAAAATATTCACAGATTTCATCATAAGATCTTGGCGCTTCTAATAGATAAGAAAACAATACCAAAGACTTAAAACCGGTAAAAGACATCAAGTTGTACGTAATCTTTTTGTTCTTCAAAAATTCCTTCATAAACCTATTATACCCGAAACAGATGACATTGCAAAAGTCTTTACAATGAAGCATGCTTTTATACAACTAATAAAAATAAAATGTCAACATAAAAAAACTTTTTATTTACCAAAATCCCTCAAAAACAATATGTAAAGAATTAATAAGTGGAATTTTTAGCCATGACTTAGAGGGATACAGTCAATTGTAAAAATTATTTAAACAAAATTTACTTGTCAAATTTTTTACTTAGTTTTACATTAGAAATATGGGGAACGGGGAAAGGTTATCAAAGGAATAGTTACTGGATAACGGTTACCGGACGAAGTGGTTAGAAGTAGGAAGTGGACTAAAGAAAAAGAGGTGATGGCAAAAGCAGTCCAAAAAAGTAAAAAAGGAAAGAGCTGCATTGTAGATTAGGGATATTTTATTTTAGAGGATAGTAAAAAGGATTTATTTAAAAAACAGTATGTAAAAATTTAAAGATTTAGTTTTGGAGATTAATGATAGTTGGAAAATCGCGGATTATATTTAATATAATCCGCGAAATTTTTAAAATAAAAAGATGTATAAACTATTTTATGATAGTAATGACACCGGAAGTTTCATTTCTTCCATAGTCCAAATACTTTTCATCAACCTTTCTAAAAGGAGCGGCTTTATAAACTGCATTAACTGCTTTTGCATCATTATCATGATTTCCTGATGTTTTCAAAACCGCGCAACTCTTCACTTTACCGTTTGAGGAAACAACTATTTTCATTGTTATTTCTTGTTTTTGGATGTTATCACCGATATTTTTCGGTTTCCATTTTTTCGCAATTTTATCAACAATTTCCTCAGTAAAATAGGTGTGTACATCATTGCTGTTGTTCTGATTAAACGTAAATGTAAATTTTATAGGAATAATCTCATTGCTTAATTTTGGCATTGGTTTATAAGGTTGACCTGCTAATAAAGTTTGCATTGCATAATTATCAAATTCAATACTTCCTGAAGATTCACTAATTTTATAATTTTCAACTTCACCTTTATCAGAAATATTAAATGAAACTACAGTTTTATACTCATTTTGCGTTTTAGATGTTTTTGTAGGATTCCAATTTTTTTGAACTTGATTTTGAAAATCTTTCCACCAATCTCTGTATACTGTATTAGCATCCATTTTATTGTAATCATTTAGCGCAAAGGTAAAACCAACCAAAACTCTTTCTTCGTCTTTGGGTAATTTACTGTAGGGCTGTCCCTTTTGCAAAACATCAAGAGCATATTTATCATATTCAGCATTACCTGAAGACTCAAGAATTTTCGGATATTCAATCAAGCCTTTTTGCGTCACATAAAACTCCAAAACTGTACTCAAATGCCCATCGACATTTTTGTTTGGTTTCCAATTTTCTTTTATTTGCGCCCTAAAACAGTTTAGCCATTCGTCCATGCTTTGAGGTTGTTTTTTTTCTTCAACAATAATAGGCTTAACATTTAGTATATCCAATACTTTTTGATTTGTATTTTTAAGCATCGAGTTATTGTTAATAGGCTCAAATTTCGTATCTTTTTCTACATATTTTGAAATATCTTCAATATCCGCAAGTTTTACATTATTAGGTGACTTTGTGACAATCCCCAATAAATTATTTCGTTTGTCATATTTTAATTTAGCGATAACATAACCATCTTTTTTGTCGCAATATCGCACATAATATTCTACAAAATCTGGAGAATTTTTTATACTGCTATCATAAATCCAAATAACCGTACCATCAGGCGCCAAAGTTCTTGTATAACTTTCCAAAGCTTTAGCTGGCGTAACTGATAATAAAACCGTAGCTAAAAGGATTATCGGTTTTGCAAGAATTTTCATACATACAAGATAACATAAATCGTTAATTTTGGCAACTTTACACAAAAACGGCTTGTTAATGTAATATTAACAAGCCGTTCTGAATAATTTTTTAATATACTAACCGATAACAGGAGCCGTAAACACTCTTGTTGCCAAATCTTTGTCCAAAAGTAACAAAGCATTAGCATCATCTTTGATAAGTTTTAAAGTTGCAAGAACTGCACCTACACTGCTTTCTTCTTCAACTTGTTCCTTTAAATACCAATCCAAGAATGAAAGAGCTGCTCTGTCTTTGCATTGTTCCGCAACATCCATCAATGCATTGATTTTGGAAGTTACGAGTTCTTCGTGCTGTAAAACGTGTTCAAAACAAGCCAAAGGAGAAGCCCAATTGGTTTCTGGAGCATCAATAGCTTGAAGTTTTACTTCGCCACCGCGCTCGTGGACATAGTCAAACATACCCATTGCATGAGCGTGTTCTTCTTGTACTTGAACCGTAAACCAATTCACAAAACCCTGCAAATTTAATCTCGAGAAATAAGCTTGCATTGATAAATACAAATATTCCGAATAAAGCTCTGCATTAATTTGGTCATTAAATGCTTGTTCCATCTCTTTTGAAATCATATTACACATCCTTTCTTTTCATAATAAACATTTGCACCAAAATTTTAGCACAAAAACATTTGATTATAACTATATTACATAATATTATAGCTTAATTTTGCAAATATAACTACACAATATGGCAATTTTCTTTTTTTTATGGTTTTATTAATTTGGACATAGAATATACAAAGCAATGCAAATACAATTTTTACCCCAAAACAATCAAAAATATTATCATACAAAGCCACAAAAACAAGTTTTTTGCGGTAATTTTGGCTTGAATTTAGGCAAAGAACTTGATGAATTTGTTTCTGCAAAACAACCAAAAGAACTTTCTTTGAGTTTGTTTAAAAAATTGCGCAATGCAATTCCTAAACTTCAAAAAGAAGAACGTTTGATAGGCGAAGGTAATCATGGAAAAGTTTATAGAATAAATAACCGTTTTGTTGTAAAGGTAATACCTGAAAACGCCGAAACATATTCTCATGCTTCTCTTCCGAAAGATATAAAGCTCCAAACCTATTACGGGAAACCGGTAATTGATCTTGGAAATATAAAGATATTATATAATGCAGCTGTGTCCCAAAATCCAATTTGTGCCGGAGTTCCAAAACATCTTGCATACACAGATAAAATGTTGTACTGCAGAAATGTTACATTGCCAAAATTTGCAGAACTCCCTCAAAAAGCTTATGACAAATTAGCTGAAGATTTTGCTATATTGCGCCAAGCAAACCGTAGTTTTGACACAATAAACCCAAACAATTTTATCGCAGATGGCAATGAAATTAAAGTTGTTGATGAACTTGAATATCCCGATATTAACTTTAAAAATTCATTAGCCGGAATGCTAAAAGCCATGATTAATAAATATGATGTTCATAATAGGGCCGAATTTGATGCTTTTGCTGTAGGTTCGCGCCGAACAATAATTGAAAAAATCTTTATTGCCGGAGAAAAAGCGAATTTACCGTATGGAAATTCTACTGAAGAAATCGTCGAAATAGAAAAAGCCCTCATCCTAGGTAATATTTATGTTCCATGGTCAGAAATACAAAAAGACTTAAAACAAATCCACAAAATGTATCCAAAAATTGAAGACAGAGTTCTAAAAATCTCCGAATATTTCCAAAATATTGACCAACTAAATTTTGAACATTTTATTAGATAAGAAAAAGAGGCTTGATTTTTTTCTTTGTTTACGCTATTATAACGAGGTACAATTATCCCGTTAATATGTACATAGAGGAGATTTTAATAGAATAAAAGTGCTCATTAAGTGAGTCGGTTTTGATTGAAAATATTTAATTTTAAAAAGAATGATGACTTGAGATGTTACAGAAATAAAAACATTTAACCTATTATCACGATTTATATACGTTTACCCCACTCTTAAAGCATTGTTCTTGCAAAAAGCCCCTCGAAAATCGAGAGGCTTTTTGAGTCTTGGGGTTCTTTAATATTATACTTGAATGTGTTTTATCTTTTTATTTGTATTATAATTGTTTTAAGAGCTAAATATTAGGAGAAAAGTATGATAAAAGATTATTTTATACAAAAGATTGAAGATGCTATTATAAAAGCAATTAATGCGGGTAAATTAGGGCAAATGACCGAATATACGAAGGGTTCTCTGGTTGTTGAGCGTCCTAAAAATGCTGAATTTGGTGATTTTGCGGTGAATGTTTCTTCTTTTGCGCGTAATGCAAGGATTGCTCCGCCAATGATTGCAAATGCTATTGTCGATTGTGTTGACGATTCGGACAATGAGTATTCTGTAGCCGGTGGTTTTATTAATTTTAAGGCTGGGACAAAACTTTTGGCTGAATTAGTAAAAGAAATCTTTGATAAAAAAGAAATGTTTGGTAAGCCTGAAAATGTAAAGACTGAACGAATTTTGTTGGAGTATATTTCGGCAAATCCTACCGGCCCTTTTCATATCGGTCATGGCCGTTGGGCTGCTATGGGGAGCGTTTTGGCAAATCTTTTGAAGTTCTATGGGCATGAAGTTTATCAAGAATTCTATATTAACGATGCGGGTTCTCAAATTCAAAAATTGGGTAATTCTTTGAGAGTGAGAATTGGGCAAGAATTAGGTGAAAATATTGATTTTCCTACTGATGAAATTGAACGTAAAAACTTTTATCCGGGTGATTATTTAATTCCGGTTGCCAAAAAGTTTTTGAGTGAAAATCCAGGCGTCAAAAAATCATCTGAACCGGAACTTCAACAACTTTGTGATTACGCTAAATTTGAAATGGAAGATTTGCAAAAGAAACTTTTAGATGGTTTTAGAGTGCATTTTGATAAGTTCTATTCAGAATTGGATTTGCATAATTCCGGCAAAGTTGAAAAATGTGTACAAAAACTTCGTGATAGCGGTAAAATTTATACCCAAGACGGGGCAGAATGGTTTAAATCATCTGATTACGGCGATGATCAAGATCGCGTAATTAAAAAAGCTGATGGTTCAAATACTTATTTAACTGCGGATATTGCCTATCACATTGATAAGTTGGAACGTGGTTTTGACCGATTGATTAATATTTGGGGGGCTGATCATCATGGTTATGTTGCCCGCGTAAAAGCTTCTATTGAAGCCTTGGGTTATAACCCTAATCAACTCGAAGTTTTGCTTGGGCAGCTTGTAAATCTTGTTATTAATGGCAATGAGGTTCGTATGGGTAAATGTAAAAATATGGTTACTCTCGATGACTTGATTGAAGAAGTTGGTGTTGATGCTACTCGTTTTTGGATGTCTATGCGGAATATAGATACTACGCTTGATTTTGATATTGAATTGGCAAAAACTAATACCGATGAAAATCCAGTATTTTATGTTCAGTATGCTCATGCAAGAGCTTGTTCAATTTTGAGAAATGTAATTTCAGAAAAATTAGACACTGAAACCGGTGTAAAATCTCCTGCGCCGATGAGTGAAAAAGAATATAATGATTTGATTTCTAATTTCGAAATTAATACGGTTGTTCCAACGCTTGATACTGCTAAAAAATTGGTATTAAAACTGGAAGAATATAAATCATTAATTAAATCTTCGGCAGAAAATCGTCAAGTTTATACAATTTGTCGTTATGTTCAAGAATTAGCAAGCGAGTTTCATTCTTTCTATAACGCTAATCGTGTTATTTGTGATGATGTAAATTTGATGAAAGCCAGAGTTTCGTTGGTTTATGCGGTCAAGTCTGTTTTGCACAGTGCATTAGAAAATATTCTTGGTGTTACTGCACCTGTAAGAATGTAAGTATTTGTTAACAAATCTTTACAAACCCTACCAAATATTAAAGTTTTGGTAGGGTTTGTCGATATTTATTGTACAAAAGGGCAAAGGTAAATGACAGATTTCGGTTTTGAGGCATCAATAAATAATGGATTTCCGCAATTGGATTGTGATTATTGGAAATCACAAAAGATTGATGGTGCTGAAAATATCCAAGTTTTTGATGCCAATATAAAAGCAGCTTTTGTTGATTTATCTGATATATCAGTTTTTAAAGGCTAATAAAGATTTTATTTTTTCCTCAATTTTCCTCATATAAAAAAAGACTCGCGTGTGACGAGTCTTTTCTTTATTTGTAATTTTTATTTTATTGTTTTTTTGCGGTTAGCGCATTGAATACCCAAGCAATTGCACCTATACCGGTGACAAATCCGCTCGCGATACCTGCCCATTTTACTGCATTGTTCATTTTAACTTGTTTGAATTCTTTTTTTATGAAATCAATTGCAGTTTGTGGAATTTCAGATGTTGCTTTTTTAAAGTCTTTTGTTTTTGTGTCGAATGTAAGTTTGATGTATTCTTTAGCTGCCGTTTTATTATCTGCATTTGCAAGCGTTCTGTTTTGGGTTTCAAGTTGTTCAGCTATTTGCTGCCAAATTGTAGAAGTGCTTTTGCCTCTCATGTAATTATCAACGGCTTTTTGAACCGTTTGACCTTCTTTGCGAGTGATTGCAAATGTATCAAAATTATCAGTAAGAACCTTTTTTAAACCGGTGCGGATACGTTTATTTTCTTCTTTTATTGCCGCTGCGATTTGTTTTGGTGTTGCGTCTGGTCCTACGGTTTGAGCAAGTTCTTCTAAAGATTTGCTTATTGGCATCTCACCAATAATTTTGTTTGTTTTTTTTATATCAGCAATGGTCTGTTCTTGTAAAGATTCTGCAACTTGAGATACAAAAACATCTTTTACGTTACCATTTTTATCGATAGCTGATTGATTGTATCCTACTGCTGCGCTTAATGCTCCTGCAACTGCCGCTGTAGTCAAAGTTGCGGCTGCATATTTAGCATTGTCAATTTTTTTGATTTCCATAGTAAACCTCACTACACTTTTTAAAAATTAAATCTCAAACATATATTTTTTTGTTAGATTTGTTAAAGAGCTTTAAGATATTGTTACATTTTACTTTCCGGTTGAGCCAAAACCGCCTTCACCTCTATCTGTTTCCGAAAGTTCTGTTACAACTTCAATTTTTGCTTGCTCAACTTTCGCAATAACCATTTGTGCAATTCTTTCTTGAGGTTGTATTTTATAGGTTTCATTTGAAACGTTAACAATTGGTACACAAACTTCGCCTCTATAATCTTCGTCAATAGTGCCCACGCAATTGATAAGTGTAATTCCATGTTTTATTGATAATCCCGAGCGGGGTCTGATTTGTGCCTCATAACCGTGTTCGAGTTCAATTTTTAGCCCAGTTGGTATAAGTTTGCGCTCTAGTGGTTTGAGTTCAATTTCTGTTTCTATAGCTGCGCATAAATCCATACCGGCCGCACCTTCGGTTTTGTATTCCGGTACAAATTTGTTGTGTGCTAATCTTTTAATTTTTAAAATCATATATCCCCCTTATCAATTAAATAAAGCATCTATAAAGTCTTCAGAATTGAATTGTTTTAAATCGTCCATTTTTTCTCCTACCCCAATGAGTTTGACCGGAAGGTTTAATTCTTTTGCAATTGCAAGGACAATTGCTCCTTTAGCGGAACCATCTAATTTTGTGAGGGCTACGGACGTCAAATTCACTGCTTCTGAGAAAACTTTTGCTTGTTGTAGGCCGTTTTGACCAGTGTTTGCATCAATAACAAGCATGCATTCTCTAAGCGCATCCGGAGCTTTTTTATCAATTACTGATTTTATTTTTTTTAGTTCTTCCATTAGGTTAAATTTGTTTTGTAATCTTCCGGCTGTGTCAACCAAAATTACATCGTAATTTTCTTTCTGTGCTTTTTCGATTGCTTCAAATACAACTGAAGCAGGGTCTGCCTTATCTCTTCGCACAATATCTGCCCCGGCACGTTTTGACCAAATGTCAAGTTGTTCTTCTGCTGCAGCTCTAAATGTGTCTCCGGCAGCAATCAAAACTTTTTTGTTTTCGTTTTTGAATTTGTATGCAAGCTTTCCTATTAGGGTTGTTTTTCCAACTCCGTTAACGCCTGTGATAAAATATATGTTAAGTTCGTCTGCGTTATAATTTATTTCGTTTGAACCCGCAGTTTCAAGTGTTTTTTGGAACTCATTTTTAAGATAATCTTTGATTTGTGACGGTTTAATTTTGGATTGAAAACGTAGTTTGTCAACAAGTTCTGCAGCATAGTTTACACCCAAATCCGCACTTATTAATAAATCTTCCATGTCGTCAAGTACAAGATCTGAAAATTCGGCTTCTTCTTGCACCGCATTAACAACATTTCCAACAAGCTTACTTGCAGTGTTGGAAACGGTTGATTTTAAATTGTTAAACTTGTCTTTAAAAAATCCGAACATTATTTAAGTCCAAAATCCACAATAACTTTTGCTAAAATTCCATTGATAAATGATGCGCTGTCATCTGTTGAATATTTTTTAGAAAGCTCAAGTGCTTCATCAACAACTACTTTAATAGGTGCATCTTTTAG
>JAZSRN010000074.1:0-8556 GCA_045538535.1 Candidatus Gastranaerophilaceae bacterium
TAGAATTTATTTGTAATAATTTTAAGTAATTACAAATATCTAATGTTCGAACTTTTATTAAAAACTATAATCAAGTCTATGTAAGAAAAAACGCCTTCTAAAAATTTATTAGAAAGCGTTTTCTTAAATAACCTGGGGCGAAAGGATTCGAACCTCTGAATGCCTGGACCAAAACCAGGTGCCTTACCACTTGGCGACGCCCCAATATTCTGTTGTTTTGTTGCCTAACTTTTTATCCGGCCACAGCTACTATCATACTGCCTAAAAATCTTTTGTCAATATTTAATAAAAAAAATACGGAATTTACATTCCGTTTTCTTCTTCAAAAATCTTTTTAAAGGGGTAATTGGGGTAAATCGACTTAATTAATTGGTAATTATACGCTCGTGTTTGTCTTTAAGACATTATGAGCGATTCCTGCAAACATTCCGGTTAGCGCCCCCGCTACAACAAATGGTGTCGTTGGTCTGAGACGTTTGACTACACCTTCGTATGCCGAAATGCAATGTCTACTCATCGTTGCTGCTGATTCGTTTACGTGTGATATGATGTTTTTGAATTCTATTGCATCAACTGATTTTTGACCACCAAGGCTTTTTATCTTGGCATTTATGTTTGTGATGTTTATTTTCTCTTTATTATCTATCATTTTGATGAAGGTATCTTGAGCTAAACTTTTGTTTTTTACGTTACGAATTGCGTCAATTTCGTCTGCTTTTATTTTTGCAGATTCAACTCGTGCAATTTTTAAAATTTTGCGGTAGTTTGCGTCTTTTTCTTGCTCCTGTATCGGAAGCATGTACTTTGATAAATAACCTACTCCTGCACCGGTAGCTGAGGTAATAGCTACGGTTGAAAGCATTCCGTTGTCACTGTTTGATTGAATAGCTCTTACTGTCATAGTTAAAATCCTCTACTTAACTAGTACCTACAAAAACAAATGAACATACGATTCCTCATCGGAATTTAATCCTTTTAAAAATCATATGGGTGAATTTGCACTTAAATATTTTACACTTCACGTATAAAACTGAGTAATCAAATTCATGGGGATTTTAACACATGATTATTTTTTTGTCAACCCTTTTATAAAATTTAATATTAACATTATAACGACAATTGTTACAATATAAATAAGATACATTAAGACGGTTTTTTCGCCCATAAATAAAGAGGCCAATGCTCCGGCCATAATTGCAACTGAAGATAAAATTACAACTGTCTTTCTTTGTGAAAAACCGGCGTGTAAAAGTTTGTGGTGTATATGTTCAGCATCTGCAACAAACGGTGATGAACCTTTTGCAATTCGTCTTAGGCTCGAATATGTGATATCCATAATTGGAACTGCCAAAACTACAAACGGCAAAAGGATAGCCAAAGTTGCTGCTTTCATTACTCCTGTGATTGAAATTGCTGCTAACAAAAATCCTGAAAATAATGCGCCGCTATCGCCCATAAAGATTTTGGCCGGATTGAAGTTATACGTCAAAAATGCAAGCATTGAGCCGGCAAGGATAAAACCTATCAGCGCGCTAATAGGTTGTGATGGCGTCATTGCTACTGAGATTAAAGCAATTGTTATCGCGTTGATTGTTACAACCGAACCGGCCAAGCCGTCTACGCCGTCTATAAAATTAAAAGCATTGCTTATGCCGACAATCCATAATAGAGTTACGGGATAAGAAAATATGCCCAAATTTATTCCGCCAAAGAACGGTAAAGTTTCGATTTGAACACCTAATAAATATACAATCGTTGCGATTGCTAATTGGATAAACAATTTGAATTTTGCAGGTAAATTAAATATATCGTCAATCAAACCTAACAAAAACATTAATGAGCCACCTAATAAAATCCCTGAAAGCAAACTGCCATAAGGATAATAGCTCATAAACACCAGACACAAAAATGTAAGCATTGTGCTTGTCCATATTGCAACCCCTCCGATTCTGGAAATAGGGGCGGTATGAATTTTTCTTTCTCCGGGTTCATCAACGAGTCCTTCTTTTCGCGAATAACTTATTACTAACGGAACGAGAAACACTCCGATTAGATATGCAATTACGGCGCCAATAATATGTGTGTGTTGTAATGATAGTGATTTTATAAACATATTTACCTTTTAGATTATTGATATATTGGGTATTTTTTGCAAAGTTTAATTGAGCGTTCTTTCAAATTTTGCAATCCCAATTCATTGTCTGATGAATAAATTGCAGACGCAATAATTTTTGCGACTTCAACCATGTCTTCTTCCTTGAAACCTCTGGTTGTAACTGCCGGAGTGCCAAGTCTTATTCCGCTTGTAACGAAAGGACTTTGAGGGTCATTAGGAACGGTATTTTTGTTGGCTGTAATTCCGACTTTTTCAAGTACATTTGCCATATCTTTACCGGTTTTGCCAGTTCTTCTCAAATCAAGTGTCATAAGGTGGTTTTCGGTCATACCGCCAACGATATCCAAACCTTCATCAATCAAACCTTGTGCAAGTGCTTTTGCGTTTTTGATGATTTGTGCGGCGTAATCTTTAAATTCCGGTTTCGAAGCTTCCAACAATGCCACTGCTTTTCCGGCGATTATGTGTTCAAGAGGGCCCCCTTGAATTCCTGGGAATATAGCTTTGTCTATTCCTTGTGCGTGTTCCGCTTTGCACATTGTTATTCCGCCTCTTGGGCCGCGTAGAGATTTATGGGTTGTTGTTGTAACAAAATCAGCATAAGGTGCCGGAGATGGGTGTAAACCAGCCGCAACAAGTCCGGCTATATGTGCAATATCTGCAAGTAAATATGCTCCGACTTCGTCTGCGATTTCTCTAAATTTTTTGAAATCTATAATTTTAGAATAATTACTTGCACCGCAGATAATAAGTTTTGGTTTATGTTCAAGTGCCATTTCTCGTACGTTGTTATAATCAATGTTTCCTTCTTCGTCGACTCCGTAACTTTTTACGTCAAAATATAGGCCGGAAAAATTAACTGGCGAACCGTGTGATAAATGTCCACCGTTTGACAAATCCATACCCAAAACCTTATCACCCGGTTTTAGGCAGTACATAAATACGGCCATATTTGCTTGTGCACCGCTATGTGGTTGTACATTGGCGTGGTCCATTCCAAAAAGTTCACATGCTCTTTTTTGTGCGATTTCTTCTATCACGTCGATATGTTCACAACCGTTGTAAAATCTTTTGTGTGGTTTACCTTCGGCATATTTATTCGTCAAAACACTCCCGCAAGCTTCCATTACAGCCTTGGACGTAATATTTTCGCTTGCAATCAACTCGATGTTGTATTGTTGTCTTTCAAATTCTTTTTCTATTTGTTCCGCAATTTGCGGGTCAATTTTTTTAATATTTTCCAAGTTCATAGTTCACCTCACATATTCCCGAGCATAAATTATATAAAAAATATGAAATCGTTGCAAGTTTGTTGCGTTATATTCTATTGATTAATGCCTTTGTCTTTGTTCTTATTTCTTCATCTATTTTAAAAATATCATCAATTGTAGGATTTTGAACAATCTGATGTTCTTCAAATATTTTTGATGTAATTTCGTAGATATTAAAAAGTTTGATTTTATTATCTAAAAATGCAAAAACGGCTTCTTCGTTTGCGGCATTAAGGCAAACCGGAGCTGAACCGCCAATTTTTCCTGCTTTATAGGCGAGTTTTAAGAATGGGAATTTTTCAAAATTAGGCTTTTCAAAATCAAGCCTTGCGATTTCAGAAAAACTAAAACTTTTTGATTTTATTCCTTCAAATCTGTCTGGGTATGAGATTGCGTACTGTATAGGGATATGCATACTCGGTAAACCAAGTTGTGCAACAACACTTCCGTCTTTGTATTCGACTGCGGAATGAACAATACTTTGAGGGTGAATAACAACATCAATTTTGTCGTAATCAATGCCGAAGAGGTGGTGTGCTTCAATGATTTCTAACCCTTTGTTCATTAAAGTCGCACTATCAACGGTAATTTTTCTTCCCATATTCCAGCGAGGGTGTTTAAGAGTTTGTTCAACGGTGGCATTTTTGATGTCTTCAATAGATTTGTTTAAAAATGGGCCGCCGCTGGCAGTAATAATAAGTTTTTCGATTTGTGAAATATCTTTTATACATTGATGTATTGCGCAATGTTCGCTGTCTACCGGAACGATATTCACGCCTTTTTCTTTTGCTTGTTGCATTACAATTTCGCCGGCCATAACGAGAGTTTCTTTATTTGCGAGCGCAATATCAATGCCGTTTTCGATAGCGGTAAGGGTTGGTTTTAAACCGATTTTGCCTGATACTGCAACGAGAATAATGTCATTTTCTTTGTTTGCGCAAAGTTCATCCAGACCTTGTGCGCCATAAAGGTTTGTTGCATTTGAAATTTTTACGTCTGTACAGTTGGAACAAACATATTTTGGTCTGAATTTTTCGACTTGTTTTTGCAAAAGTTCAATGTTATTTCCACCGGCAAGCCCTATGATTTCAAATTTATCCGTAAGTTTTTCCAAAACTTCTAATGCTTGTGTGCCAATAGAACCGGTTGAGCCTATTATACTAATTTTTCGTTTCTTTGTTTCCATAAAATAATTGTATCATAAATATCATTTTAAGATGGTATTGATTTAGTTTGAAAAATATGTTAATATTTATTATAAAGAGAGAATAATAAGGAAGTTATTTATGAGAAATGTAGTTGTTTATACAAGTAAAAATGAATCTGTCTTGGCAGATGTTTTGGCCAAAATTGATGAGACTAATGTTAGAATTGAAAGTGCAGAAAATCTAAAAGACTACGAACTTTTGAATCCTAGCTTAATTGTTGTAGAAGATGTTCCTAACATCAAAGATGTGTTAATGGTGACAAAATTTAAATCTCCGGTATTATTTATCGGTGATGTCTTTAAGGGTGCGACTGTTCGTGCGGTAACTTTTGATTTTATAAACACTCCGGTTGATAATGTGGAATTAACAATTCGCGCTACTGCGCTTTTGAAATACAAAGATTTGAGAGACAAGTTAAAAGTTGTTTCTACGACTGATGAATTAACCGGATTGCATAACCGAAAATATTTGCACGAACGTCTTGAGCAAGAAATTTCTCGTTCAAAACGTTACGGAGACAAATTGTCTTGTTTATTGTTTGATTTAGATTATTTTAAAGTTGTAAACGATATTTATGGTTATGATTGGGGCGATGTGTTGCTAAAATCTATTGCCGAAAAATTGAAAGGTATTATTAGAAAAGAAGATATTTTGACTCGTTACGGCGATGAAGAATTTTTGGTGATTTTGCCGAATACATCTGAAGCAAATGCATTTTTATTCGCCGAAAGATTTAGACGTGATATTGAAAAAATGGAATTTATTCCGGCTGGTGAAGAAGAAAGACATCCGGTTACGATTTCCGGCGGAATTTCTACTTATCCTTGTCTGGAAAATACTGAAGAAGATGCAAATACAATCATCAGATACGCTGAACACGCACTGTATAATGCGAAAAAGCGCGGTAAAAATAAAATTGTTCAGTTTTCACAATTGAATTTAGGTGAATAGAATAATTAAATAACGATTGAAAACACCGGTAAAAGGCCGGTGTTTTTTATTAAATATTTCTTGAACGTATTTTTTGTGTTAGAATTAATTTGCGTTTATAGTAAATATGGGGATTAAGATTATGGCAAAAAATAGAATTGGAATAGATGTTGGCGGGACAAATGTAAAAATTGCGCTTGTTAATGATGAAGGGCAAATAATTTATTCAAATTCGGTTCCGACTCGTGCGGAAATGGGCTACGAATATACCGTAAATAACATAAAACAAGCGATTTATGACTTGTTAAAAGAAACAAATCTTGCGGCAAAAGATATTCAAGGTATTGGATTTGGTTTTCCGGGACAAGTTGATTATAAACAAGGAATCGTAAGAAATGCTCCGAATATTCCGGGATGGGTAGAAGTTCCTATTGCAAAACTTATTGAAGATGAATTTAATATTCCTACTCGCGTAGACAATGATGTGCGTTGTGCTGCGTTGGGTGAACTTAACTACGGTGCGGGCAAAGGTTGTGAAAACCTAATTTGTATTACTGTAGGAACTGGTATTGGTTCAGGATTGATTATAAACGGCAAATTGGTACGTGGTGCTTCAAACGCGGCAGGTGAAATCGGTCATATAAAACTTCAAATGCATGATGGCCCTATATGCGGTTGTGGTGATACAGGTTGTATGGAGGCATTTGCTTCGGGTCCGGCAATCGTTGCAATGGCAGAAGAATATATTAAAGGTGGTAAATCAACAAAATTCCGCGAAATGGCAAATGGTGGGGCTATTACTCCGTTTATCGTTTGTGAGGCTGCAAAAGCCGGTGATCCGGTTGCAAGACGAATTTTTACCATAATGGGTGAATACATTGGAATTGGTATGGCAAGTGTTGTTAATTTGTTAAACCCTGAAAAAATTATTATTGGTGGTGGAGTTGCAGATGCCGGAGATATTCTGATTGCACCTTTAGTTGAAATCTTGAAAAAACGTGCCATGAAGATTGCGGGCGAAACCGTTAGTATTGTTCCTGCGCAATTGGGTAACACTGCGGGTGTTATCGGGGCAAGTTTGTTGATTGAAAGTTAATTTAATCAACATCTTTTAAGGCGGCGATTGTTTGTTCAAGTTCAAGCCTTAAATATTCTAATTGTTCAGAAATATTATTTTTATTATAAATGTAGCCCTCGCCTGAATATGCAAGGTAGGGGCTATATTTTTCGGCTTCTGAACGTAATAGTGCAACAGATTTGCAGTGTAAACTTGATTTGGTCATTTCTTTAAACGAAAAATATTGGCTTTCGGGTTTGCCGGAGTATTTGTCGATGAGATAGTCAACATTTTTGTTTAAAAAATACACCTTTGAAACAAATTTTTGAACATCTTCGCTCTTTTCAATTGACTCTAAAACTTTCTCATACATCGGTATAATTTCATTTATATCGTTTATGTACATAGAGGTTTTGTCTGATTTGAGGATTATATTGACAAAGGAGGGGTTTTCTCTCGGAATGGGTTTGATTTCGTTTGCAGAGTGAAAGTTTTTTGTTTGTTCAAAAATAGGTTTTGCCTCTTGAGGTTCTTCTGCAGAGTATTGTTTGGTGAGGTTTGGAAGAGTGCCTAAATAACCTTTGCCCTCAAGTTCTTTTTTCTCTTGTTTGCCGGCAAAAGTTGGCGTTGTGATTAACACAAAAATAAAAGATATGAGAAAAATTTTCTTCATATCTCTTATTATAATTGTTATTATTGAAAAATCATCGTTTATTAAAATTATTTTTCTCCAAAAGTTCTTAGTTTTTTATCTTCAATATATTTGCGTTTGTTATTTGACTTTTGTTCTTTATATTCTCGGTTCTGAAGTCTTTTTATGTTGTGTAACTTGTTTCTTTGTTCAGCGTTAAGAATTTTTTTGATTTTTCTATCGTATTTTTCGTTAATTTGGTTTATGTCTTTGCTAACAAAGCGAAGTTTCTGTTGTTGGTTTATTAAGTTTGTTTTAGATGCATTTTGTTCTTTTAATTTTGTATAACTGTTTTGTTCTTGTTCTAATTTTTCTAAATACGGTTTAAGTTCTTTAGCGCGTTCGTTTTCAATTTCATTTTTCTTGCAAATTTGTTCTTCGGTCAAATTTATGGCATTGAAAACGGTTGTTGTTTGGTTGTACATAGTTGTATAATCTACTGGATTGGCATTATCAGTTGCTTGTGTGCAGATAGTTGTTAACATTACAAATCCAAAAGTTAATATCAATTTTTTCATAGTTTCTCCCTTTTTTATGTATATTTTGCCATATAATTAAAAATTTTTCAATAATTGTAAATATTTATAGTAAAATTTTTATATGGAAGAAATGAATTTAAAAAATTATGCATATATTGGCGACGCAGTATGGGAATTGTTTGTACGTGAAAAGACAGTTCGTATTACTGAAAATGCCAAAAAATTACATAAAATTACAACGGATAAAGTCAAGGCATCTTATCAAGCGGAATTGTTACATTTTTTAGAAGGTATTTTAACTGAAACCGAAAAAGAAATTGCCCGTCGCGCAAGGAATTTGTCTATACCTATCGGCCGTCGTCAAATTCAAGCTGAATATCGTCAAGCAACTGCGTTTGAGGTGTTGATAGGTTTCTGGCATGAACATGATAAAGAGCGTTTGGATGAAATTTTGACTCAATTTAAGTTGGAATTTTAATGCTTGATGGCTAAATGTTATATCGATTTTTTATATAGTGCTTGCACTTGTTTAAAAATTTGATATAATGGGTATATGGTAAATATGCTTATGGATAGTATGAACATAGATTTTATTGAAAAAATCGGGGGTTCAAAATTGCCCGAAACCCTTGCTATGACTGCATTTGCGCCTACAGGGAGAAAAACAATCCAAGCTTAAAGCAAATTTGCGCCCTATTAGGGGTCTAAAACCCAGTAATATCAACGTATTTAACAACCTAATTCCTATGCAATTAGGTACTTTGTCATGCAGAAATTCTGGTCGTGGAAGTCCAAAAGAAGATG
>JAZSRN010000079.1:0-8070 GCA_045538535.1 Candidatus Gastranaerophilaceae bacterium
ACGGAAATTTTGAATCTTTTCACCGAATACGGATTCATTACGCAAAAACGTATTTCACATCATTTTGGCTGCATACCAACAATAATATTCAAGAAAAAATAAGCAAAAAAAACGACATTTCTGTCGTTGGTTTTTAATAGGGAAAAAGGGAAAGGAAACTTGATTGTTAATCTTCTTAACAATTAGATAATTTAAAGTCTGCGCACTTTTGCACTAGCGCATTTCGGGCTCAGCCCTTAAATTATCTAACTATTAAGGGTTGATTAACCGAATGTCTTGAACGAACTTTCAACGTTTTTCTCAATAACTTTCTTAACTGCATCAAGCTCGTTTGTAATTGCGTCTTGCTCTGTATCCAACTGTTTCAAGCGTAATTCAAGAGTTCTATCTTCAGCTTGGACAATTTCAATTTTTGCATTAATCTCATCTACAGCTTGTGCATATTTAGCTTTATCATATTCATATTGATTCATTGCATCATCAAATGCAGCTTGGTCAGTAACTTTATTTGTAGTTAATGCATAAGTTACTTCATCAACTTCACCCGGTTTAAGAGTAATGTTTATTAAACGACCGGTAGCATCTTGTTCAATTCTTGCATTTACACCTTTGATTTCTTCATTTTTCTCTGCTGAACCAATGGTATATGCAGGAATATTTGATAACGAATTACCATTTTCACCATACGTTGCTGCATCTAGTACATCTTTTTTGTAGAATTGTGGAGCCCAAGTTCCGGTTGATGTGTTTTGGACGTATCGAACTAACCAACCTTCTTTTGGTTCACCATACTGTGCATTTAAAATTTTTGCATATTCAGATTCTTGTTTTTTAGTCTCGGCAATTTGAACTGAAGAAAGAGTTTTAAGATATTCATCATTGCCGGTATAATTACCAGCGGCATCTGTAGGAATTGTTCCTAATGCTCTAAGTTCTTTAGCACCCACGTAATAAACTGCGGTTTCAGTCGGTGTAGTTGTTTCAGAACCTTCGGTTTCTTCTGTTTCTTCGGTTTCTTCGGTTTCTTCTGCCGCTTCAGTTTCATTTGTAACAATTGCTCTTGTTACAATAGTTCTTGCAGCAGTAATAGCCGCAAAATCATCAGTCCAAGATGATGTATAACTAACCAAATATGTTCCGTTGGTTTGAGCAATCATCGTGCTTATTGTATTTGAAATTGAACCATCAGCGAATGAATAAACCGTTTTTGTAAAATCTTCAACCGCTGGAGGAACCGGAACTGACATACCTAACAAATCATTATAATAACTTGCTGATTGATTAGACAAAGTTGTTCTTTGTTGGTTTACTTGTTGTCCTTCATATTCAGTATTTGTTTTTCTTGCGGTCAAGCTTAAAAATCTTGCCTGTGAAGCTGCCATTCCCATAGCATTTCCCTTTCTAATTAAGTTTCCTTGTGCCATGAGTATCGGCATTTTTATTTTTTTCTTTAATTTTGAAATAAAATATCGTTACATTCTGTAACAATGCGTTCATTTTAAGCTTATAAAAACACCCGTAAACACACGTAAATACTGGACTTTAGCTACTTCAAACTTATAACATAACTTTTAGTTTATCAATAACAAACTGTAATGCACCTTGCTGATTTTTGAAAGCAATTTCGCAAGCTTGACACGCTTTTTCATACTCAATATCATCCGAAAGCATGACTTTGAAAGCCAAAAATAATTCATTTGAGGTAGAAACAACTTTACTAGCGCCCTCTTTAACTAAAATGCCATAAATATCTTTAAAATTATGGATAGAAGGCCCAGAAAGAGTAGGTTTATTAAACACCGTAGCTTCTAAAGGATTATGCCCACCAGTTTTGTTAAAACTACCACCTATAAAAGCCAAATGACAAATACTATAAATCTTACCTAATTCGCCTAATGTATCAAGAATTAAAATATCATTGATATCCAATTTATCATCTTTTGATCTAAACCCAAACGGCAAATCTGTTGTTTTAGCAAGTTCTGCAACTTCCTCAACTCTTGTCAAATGACGTGGAGCTAAAATTAATTTAATATCATCAAACTCTTGCTTAAGCTTTTTGAAAGTATCAAATATAATTTCGTCTTCACCTTTATGCGTACTTCCTGCAATAAGAATTCTTTTACCTTCAGCATTTAGTTCAAAATTTTTTTCAACTTTTTTGACATCAAATTTTAAATTACCCATTATCTCAAGATTTTTAGAACCTAAAGCCAAATATTTTTCATAATCGTCTTTGCTTTGAGCAAAAATCCCGCTGTAATAATTAAAAACCATATTAAAGAAAGGCTTTAACGCACGATATAAATTAAACGTTGAATCAGAAATCCTTCCATTAATTGTAAACAAGGGGATATGTTTTTTATTGCAAATATATGCAAACGTTGGCCAAATTTCAGTTTCAGCAATACAGACAACGGAAGGTTTTACCTTATTTAAAAAACTACGCACACAAAAAGGGATATCGAACGGAAAATAGGTAATATAATCAACAAATTCACCCAATTTTTTATGCGCAATTTCTTGTCCGGTTTTTGTCCCGGTAGTTACAACCAACTTGTATGATGGAAATTCTTCCTTGGTTTTTCTTATAAGATTTTCAAGCGCAATTACCTCACCGACGGAAACCCCGTGATACATAATAACCTTATCTCCAAGGTCTGGCGCAGAGAAAAAACCCAATTTTTCTTTCCATCCATATATAAATTTCCCGTTAATTGCTCTAACAATATAATAAAACGGAAGCAAAATCAAAAATAATATAGTCGTTAAAATTCCATATATAATCATAAAGAAATTATATAATAAATATAAAAAACTAACAAATAAAAAAGACTTGATTTTTTATATTTAGCGGTCATAATATAGTTGTTGAGGTTAATCCCTTGACTCCGCAAAATATATCGCGGGTTGGAGCAGTCTGGTAGCTCGTCGGGCTCATAACCCGAAGGTCGTTGGTTCAAATCCAGCACCCGCAACCATTTAGAAAAAAGGTTTTAGCAATGGCTAAAACCTTTTTTAATGCAAAAGAAAGTAGATATTTCTATCAGTTGTTTGAATTGAACCAATTCAAACAACATGTTCAAGGCGAACCCGCCCACTTTCGACACTAAAAAAGACCGACTTCAATCGGTCTTTTATGGTGGGCGTTGAGAGACTTGAACTCCCGACATCCTCCTTGTAAGGGAGGCGCTCTACCAACTGAGCTAAACGCCCTTGATTGGGGTTGTTTTGAGGCTTAACCTCTCGACATTTATAATCGTATCAAAAAAATTTTAGATGTCAACATTTTCTTTTAATAATTTTTGCTGATGATAAGGTGAGTTAAGTTTTATTTCGTGTTTTTGTCCATGATGTGGCTCTTGCATATTATAACGAATTTGGCGGAGTTTGGCCTTTATTCCACGTTCCATATCATCAAGATAGTATTTTTGTTCTTTTTCGCGTTTTTGTTTTTTTGCTCCGTTTTCTTGTGACGGCTGAGACATAACTTGATAATACATAGCTTCTAAATCTGCCTCATTTACAGCATAAGATTCAGGGCTAACATACCCCGTATCAATAGCAAAAGCTCCAACACAAGCAAACATTATAACCAATACTAAAACCAATCTATTCATACTTAGTATATACCACGAAAAAAGATTTTTATCAAAAATCATAACCCTAACGCAATCTTATTACTGATAGCAACAGAGGACATCAAATTTTCAAAAGAAAGTTCAGAACTTTTTGTAGCTTCATATTCACAAGACAACGCCGCAAAACGCTCTTTTAAGTATTTTGTTCGAGGATCATTATCATTCATCATCTCAATTTTTTGCGCAGTTTTATCTAATATATTCTCAATAGAATCAGTTGACCCAATATTTGCACCGGCATCAGACGCAAGGATTTTTGCTTCTGTCATAATTTTAGAAAGCGAGGCATTACCTTTACTTCCGCCTTTTGATAGAACATTATTTTGTTTTTTGGTGGCGAGAACTTTTTCAATACGTTGTTTTGCTTCTTCTTCGTTTTTGACCGTTGACGGATCAATTCCAAGCGCAATAAGCCGTTGGCGAGTCCGCTCACTTAGAACCGAGCCTCCGCTAAAATCTATCACTGGGTAATAAGATACAATTTTTAGAGAATCCATTTTTACCTTTCAAGTCTGAAGTAACACGAGCATTATTTTTTTAATGATTTTTCATTTTAAATCAACTCCTTTTATTCTATCGGTAAAATCATACTAATTCTGTAGTAATTATTAAGTTTATTTAACTTATCACTATATTTTGAACATTTTAAATTCAATATCGTTATATAATTGTAAAGAGGTAAGGTCTAGTGAAAAAATTTATTATCAGTTTATGTATACTATCAGCAAGCCTGCCGGCAATAGCTAAACCAAATTATAGCTACAGCATGCCCCAAACAATATATCCGACAACACCAATAATTACCCAAGCAGATGTCACCGGTGATAATATGTACAGTGTCAAAGTTCAACGGAATGAAACACCAACTCAACAAACAAAAATCAAAAAAAATAAAAACAAAGAAAAAATAACACAGGTTGACTCTATCGTTTATTATGATAGCGGAGTTGAAAACAAGATTACAGGACGTCAAATTGGTGCAGCAGCCGGATTAGCACTCGTTTGCGCATTAGACCCATACATTGTTACAATTGATGGAAAAGAATATATTCTTATCATTGACAAGAACAATATTTTTGAAAAAGAAGATATTCTAGGCATATACGACACTCCAAGAACTCTTTTTCAAGCAATGCTTGATTTAGAAAGCGACGGTGACCCTTCATACATTTCCGGCGAAGAACTTAAAAAAGCCGGAGTCCGTTTTGTTCGCAAAAAAAATAACAAGGTTTATTTTAACGATACTACCCAAGATTTTGATATCGAAAGAGTAAAAGGTATTCCTCTAAACAGCATGGTTCAAATACTTCCAAACTATTATACATACGGCACATTCGGGACTTTTGATATTTACACAACTTTAAAAAACGGTCACAAAATAATCGTTCAAAATATCGGGAAAGTTGATTTTGTAAAAGAAAAAACAATAAACAAATGGATTAACGGAAACAATTAAGAAAAATTTTCGTCTTTTCCTTTAAACATTAGTTTTTAAGGAAGAGAGAATTATGGTACAGATTAATTATAAAATTGACGATTCTGAAAAGTTATATGAAGATTTCAATCCTAAATATTTAGACACAACTAATGAATACGAGCATTCACAAGAGTGTGGATTTACATTGTCTGAAGAACCCAAAACGTTCAATTCTATAGCACATGATGACGATATCTTGCAAATGTACTTAAAAGATATAGGTAAAATAAAACTTCTTTCGAGCAAAGAAGAAAAATCTCTTGGAAAGACTATCAAAGAGGGTTCAAAATCAGCAAGCGAGATAGCTAAACGAAAATTAGTCCAAGCGAATTTGCGCCTTGTAGTAAGTATTGTAAAAAAATACATAGGCCAAGGACTTTTATTTATGGACTTGGTCCAAGAGGGTTCACTAGGGTTGATGAAAGCGGCCGAGAAATTCGATTATTCTAAAAATTTCAAATTTTCGACATACGCTACTTGGTGGATAAAACAAACAATTATAAGGGCAATCTCAAATCATTCACGCGCAATCAGAATTCCAGTACACATGTCAGATAAAATCAGAAAATACAAAAAACTCTCATCACGATTAGCATTTGAACTTGGACGCGAACCAACGGACGACGAGATTGCAAGATTGATGGAACTTCCGCTTAGCAAAATAACATTAATAAAAAAATCAATTTTAAAAGAACCAATAAGCCTTGAAACTCCAGTAACCGAAGATTTAAACGTTGGGGATTATTTACAAGATAAAAACACAAATTCACCGGAAATACAAACACAAAAAAGTATCCTCAAATCGACACTGGAAGAACTAATAAGCACATTGCCGGAAAGAGAAGAAAAAATTGTTTCATTTCGCTTTGGAATAAATGGTGAACTCCCAAAAACTCTTGAACAGCTTGGAGAAATTATGGGCTACTCTAAAGAAAGGATACGCCAACTTGAAGATGAAACCCTTAGAAAACTCCGAAACAAAACCGAATTAAAACACCTTAAAGATTTTCTCGAATAAAAATCGAATCTAATGCGCAAGCAGAGATCTTGCAAATTCAATAGATGTGTCGTTTATATCTCCCGATGCAAGCTCTGCAAGCGCTTTTATTTTGTTTTCACCGTTCAAGACATAAACTTCAACCGTAGTTTCATTAGCTTGAGATTTACGCACATAAAAATGTTTATCCGCTTTGGATGCGATTATAGCTTGATGCGTAATCAAAATGATTTGATGAGAATCAGCCAATTCAACTATTTCTTCAGCAACACTTTGCGAGGTTTTGCCGGAAATACCGGTATCAATTTCATCAAATATAACCGTATCAATATTATCACTTTGTGCAAAAATAGTTTTTATTGCAAGCATAACCCTTGAGATTTCACCACCAGAAGCAACTTTTGCAAGAGGTTTTAAGCCTTCCGAAATATTTGTAGATATCAAAAATTCGACCGCATCAACTCCATCCATTGATAATTCTTTTGGCTTGATATCAATTAAAAATCGCACTTTTGGTAATTCAAGTTTTTCCAATTTTTCTTGAATTAAAGAAGATAACACTTCGGCATAATTTTTTCGTGCCAAACTGATATCTTCAGCCAATTCTCTTAAATATTGCTCTTTTTGCGAAATTTTTTGCTCCAACTCTTGAATATTTTTAGTTGAATATTCAATCGAAGAAAGTTGCTTTGCAAATTCATCGCCTTTCATAACAACTTCTGCCAAAGTCGGGCCATATTTACGTTTCAACTTGTCTAATAAATACAATCGCTCTTGAATATCGTTCAAGCGTTGAGTATCATTATCAAGATTTTGACTATAATCACGCAAATCATTACCAACTTCTCTCAACTCTTCTAATGCTGACAAGAAATTTTGTTCTATATCTTGAAGTTTTGAATCCATGCTTACTGCTTTAGAAATATTTTGTTTAATTTTTAACAACGCATCAATTATTGAACCATCGTCACCATTTATAGTCCAATAAGATGCACCGGTATAATCTTTCAAACTCTCAACATTTTCTAACACTTCAAGCTCTGATTTTAATTCTTCATCTTCAGTTTCAGAAACTATTTCCGCGTTCTGAATTTCATCAACTTGGAACTTTAAAAAATCAATTTGCGCCTCGGTTAATTGTGCAGAATTTTGTAATGCGTCTAACTCAACCTTCATGCTTTGAAACAACTTATAATTATCTTGATATAAAGATAATTTTTCACCATAAAACGATTTCGCATATTCATCAAGCAAAGTTATATGATATTTTGGTTGTAAAAAGGAATATGTCTGATGTTGAGAATGAACATCTAAAAACAATCCTCGAAGATATTTTAGCGCTTCAGAATTAATAAGACTACCATTAATTTTAGTTCGAACCGAATTTTGAGCAATTTCCTTAGTTAAAATTATTTCTTCACCTAAATCATCAATTCCATTTTCTTCAAAAAATACAGATAAATCGTGTTTTGAATTTTCAATTACAAGCTCCACTATAGCTTTATCGCAGCCGTTTTTTATCACATCTTTTGACACTCGATTGGCAAAAGCAAGGTCGATAGCATTAATCATTATACTTTTACCTGCACCGGTTTCGCCAGTTATAACGTTTAACCCTTTGTCAAGATTTGCAACAAGTTCGTCAATCAATATATAATTTTTTATTCGTAATTGCTTTATCATACTTTAAGAATACCCCAAAATCGGCAACTGTGCAAGTAAAATAAATTATTTTACACTTGAAAAAGGGACTCAATCAATGATTGAATCCCTTTAAAGATTAATTTATCTTTGAACTATTCTCATTCTCAAGCATTATTTAGCGTATAATACTGCTCTTGCTGCTGGAGAGTTAGGAATAATTGTTTGGTCAAAGAATACTACCGGATAAATATCTGATGGGTTTGTAACTGTACATACATCGTTTGCATAAGAGTCACATTTAACTTCTCTGT
>JAZSRN010000084.1:0-5991 GCA_045538535.1 Candidatus Gastranaerophilaceae bacterium
TGCCCGGTATGTGGCAAAGAGGTGTTCGAGGGCAAAAATTCTTACTACTGTTCCGGAATTAACAAAGATGATGAGAATAGTTGTAAGTTCGGTTTCGGTAAAGAAATTGCCTCGAAAACAATTTCTCTTGCAAACGCAAAAACTCTGCTTTCAGAAAAGAAAACAGGATTGATTAAAGGCTTTAAATCAAATGCCGGGAAAATTTTTGATGCTATGCTTGTTCTCGATGAGAACAACAAAGTAAATTTCCAATTTGAAAACAAGAAAAAATGAGCAACTTAAACAAAGAAATAAAATCCATAGTTGAAAGAATTACTCATATATTTGCCGATGTCTCAAAATGTGAGTATAATGACAATATCTGTGTAAATACAATGCTGTTTGGACTACATATTACTGAAATAGATAAAATAAGAAAATACTTGGATATTGAATACATCAATAACAACAAAGGTTATATACAGCTCATGGTTAAACCTTTGATAAAAAAGGAATATGACAGCGAAGATGACTTTTCCTTTGAAGAATTTTACAAGCAGGCATAAATGAGTAAACAAAAAAAAGAGTGTTCAGTTTGAACACTCTTTAACCCTTAAAAAATAAGGCTAATTTCCATTATAAGTATAGCAAAGAAAATAAATAAAGATTATTATTTATACAATTCTGTTTTGCCGTGAACAACATCATTACCTTTCGCCTCAGCATTGCCAAAAATCCGGGCACGGAAATAAACTTTAGCATTCTCATCGACAACAGCATTTCCGCTGATTTGTGCCCGGTCAAAAACTCTTGCATATCCACTTACTTTTGCATTGCCGGAAATCACAGCCATTCCATAAATTAACACATCATCACAAACTATCACATTATCCAAAATTTTTGCCTCGCCCCTAATCCTCGCCTTGCCTGTAATTAGAGCATTACCACCAATAAGAGCTTCTTCACTCAATCGTACCCCTCCGGATATCTTGGCATTGCCATATACAAATACCTTTCCGAAAATTTTACTCATACCTCCTACTATCGCATTTTCGGTTACTCTCGCCTTGTTACAAACCCAACCCTTTTCAATAATCCTTGCTTTGTCTCTTACTATTGCTTCATCGAAAACAATAGCAAAATCTTTTACTATTGCCTCATTGGCGATTTTTGCATCATCTTCAACTCTTGCCCCTCCCATCACAATAGCATCATCGTAAATCCAACAATCTCCGTCTTGTGATAGATTATCTTCATTTTCTACCCAACCGCCCTTTTCTCCAGCTTTCACATCGGCAAAATCTTTCACTGCCTCAATTCGGTGCAAAACTACACCGTCAAGATTTCTTGTTTCTTTTGTTAATTTGTACTTCATATAAAAAACTACCCATGCCTTTGGGATTTTTTAGGGTATCTGGCACACCCGAATTAAACATTAAAATTTTTTCGCACTGCATTTGTTACACCAATGTCTAATCCTCCACGCATAACACATTCAAGGAAAATTTGCTTTAATTTGCAAAGATAAAAAAATAGCATCATCACAAATCCAACAATTACCGGTTTGTCAAAGTTTTTGTGGGAGGGTTTAGCCCCTCCCGGTATTTAAAAATAACGTAATAAATTGTTTATCCTCTTCCCAAAGAGGCAAATTCATTTCCATTTTGCGAATAACTACTTGTTTTTTACCTATCAACTTGATTGCTTGATTGTAGCAATCTGTATCATCATAGACACATGCCTTTCCAATCAAAAAGTCTGCAAGTTCAACCAATTTAGTTTGACTATCTTTGCATTGCAATTGGTAGTTAACTGCAGTAACGTGTAGCGAACGCATAATATTACTTGCTCCGTACAGTTTAAAGTCATTGCAAAACTCGTCCATGTCAAGTGTTGTATTCAAATACAAATCGTGAATGTAATCAAATTCTTCTTGTGTTGTGGTCAAACCTGTACGAACTTCAAATTCTTTCTGTATCATAAAAACTACCCATGCCTTTGGGACTTGTTTAGGGTATCTGGCACACCCGAATAAAACATAAATTTAATTTTTTACTAACAAACCCGATTTATTTTTTTCTCCCTTATATTTTAATTTCTTTCAGGAGAAATTCTAAATCAAGTAAGTCAAAGAACGCTGTAATCCGCTGATTACATTGCTTTAAATATGTAGCGATAGAGAGATAAGACAAGGGAAAAAGAAATAAAAATTCAGCTTTAGCATTAGATTTTTTTTCTTTTTTGCATTTCACCCTTGACGTTCTATCAAGCGAACTACATTTGCAATGAAATCACGAATTGCAGCGTTTGATCTGCTTCGATGAATTTCGACATGGATTAAATAAAAAAACACCAACTTCAAAAACAATAGATTAGAAATAATAATGTATATTTGAGAACATTTAAGATTTTTTTTTCATAAATCTAAGCCTTAACTTTCTACCTGCTCATAAAGTAAAACTAAACGAAAAAAAGATAGTGAATAACTTGCGTTAAACACTACCTTTTTCTTGTAAATTTAATTGACGCCTTCTCAACAAAAAGCATGTACAAAAATACAACTTTTTGTTTAATTTGCAAAACCTACTTTGCCTTTGTACTCTTTGTTACTATATTCTTAACGCTTACTGCCGAATCATTACCACTTATCTTCAATAGCAATTGCTTCAAATCATTAACTTCTTCTTTGACATCTTTGCGCTTGGTAACTCCTTGCATCGGAGTAATATTTACATTGCTTGTAGATGTCGGCTCAATGCCTGTTCCTTTGTATGATGAAACCTTGTTGATCATTGACCGATAATTTACTTCGCCTCCAACTCCAATGTCTTTCCGTAAACTTATCTCTAACGACTTGTTTATCTTTCCAACTCCAACCAATATCCTCTCTACCGACTTCCTATCGTCCTTATCCATGGCAATCGCCAACTTGGATATGACACGAAGTTTTTGCGATGGATAACCAGATTGGCTCCAAATGGCTGAATTTAATTTCGTTTGATACACAATATCATAGTTGCTGCTTCGCAATCTATCAACTATCTTAACCGGTAACTCAACAAAGTTTTTCTTGTCAGTGTGAATATTTCCTACAAGATACGTCCTATTGCCATCCTTTAATGCCGGAACTATTACCATTCCTCGATATGTGAGATTCGTGACAAAATCACTAAGCGAACGCATTGAATACGCCTCACATAATGATTTGCTCTGATCCTCATTCATCTTCTTCTCTATTTTAGACAAATCCGACTTCGATAAATATTGATTAAATACAACCAAACTATTCGACATATCCGACAAATTGAGTTTGTCTATCGTTCCGGTAACAACCGCTTTGAAGATGTCTTTCTGCATCTTCGTAAACGGCTTGACTTCATCGCCGGTAAGCTCCGCTCCCTTTTGCGGTAACAACATCGGAACAAATGGATTCAATTTTACCGCCTGCGGATAATCAATCATCGGCAACGCTACCTCTTGCCATGTGTGTGCGTATGACCTGTTTTTTGTACTTACAAAATATAAATTATCACCCTTTTTCTCAACATCAATTCCATTCCTTGACAAAAATTCCACTCTCTTTTCAGGTGCAATTTTTTCCGCAAGACGTACCATTAATTGCGTGTTTACACGATTATATCGTACCTCCTTATCTACTATTTCCGACAATAAACTTCGCTTTTCATTAATGAATTTGTCAATGTAAGCATTTGCCATTGCTTCCGGCAAATCCAATCTCTTAGTGAAATCAACTCTATGCGAAGATAAATTCTTTATCAAATCACTCTCAAAATAGTATTTATCCTTGCGAATTTCATTGTAAACCTTACGAAGTATGGAATTAATACTCTTATCCTCTTTGAGCGATTTAGTATAGTTTTTCTTAATCGTCCGCTCTAAAGCGTTCTTGGTATATGCCTTGCCTAATGCAGATCCCGGAACAATGTGACGGAAAATCTTCCCATCTTCATTCATCAATGCAAACCGACACCCCTTGAACTTGCGTATCGGATCATCTACCTCTATCATCTTAACTCCTGCTTTCATCAATTCCGTTTTAAGTTCTCCCAAATCCTTACATGCAGTCTTGGATAAAACTTCTTCTACCTTTGATTTAATGATACTTATCACCTCTCCCTTGCTAATTTCCGGCTTAACAGGTTGCTTTTCATCAGACGAAGCCTTTACTTCCAACTTATTTTCAAGTCGCTTAATTATGTTGCCGGCTGAATACTCTTTGCCAAGATCACTGCCCTTGAATATGTGACCCGATACATTGTCGATAAATGACAGTCCGCTAATGCTCCCTGTCTCCGCCTGAAAAATATTCATACATATCTTTCTTTTCGCTAACTCATCCTTTACATCTGATATGCTCTTGGCTGTGTTCTGGGGCGATAATACATTATCTATCTCCTTGCGCAAATCATGTATAATGTCTTTTGAAGCATATTCTGAACGCTTTTCAGCATATTTAAAACGAGCCTCTAATGCAGATAAAATATGCTGCATCTGCTCCGATTTGTCGAAAAACAAATCCCTCGGTGTAAACTTGTCTCCTACTCTGTTGGTATATGTAACCTCTCGATCATTTACCTCTGCCTTGATGCCAAACTGCGCAAGAACTCGGTTAAAACTGTTCAGCTCCTTGGCAAGGTAATGATCCTTGACATATCGAATCACATAAGCAACCCTCTTGGCTTCGCCTTTCTTGGTTGCTCGCTCTTCCTCATATCGCTTGATGACATCTTTGTCATTTATCGACTGATTATTGCGCTTCTGCGCTAATGTCGTCCGCTCATTCTCATTCAATAACTTGTACTTCTCTTCCAATTTCTTCCTAACTGAATTACTCTTGTAATGCTCAAAATCAGAAGAAATCTTCTTCCCGGTCTCATCTATGCGTACACTGACAATATGCACATGAGTGCGGTCAGTATCTTCATGCTTGATAATGACAAACGGCTGATTCTCATATCCCATTTGAGCCATGTAATCCTTGGCTATCTCCCTGTAATCATCATCACTCAATACATTGCTCTCGTCCGGATGAGGATTTATTGAACAAGCAAAAACAGGGTTCTTAACCCGACCGTTTTTTGCTATTAATGCCTCCATTGCATACTGCAATGAGTTCATATCATTGCCGTAAAAATCACTTTCAGTGGAATACAAAACCGATGCCTCTTGCTTGTCAACTTTGGATAAATTGTAAGCAAGAATACCGCCAACGCTTGTTCCGGATGTGATTTTTACTACCATTATTTATTAATTTCTTTTTCGATTTCCTTTGTTAAAACACTTGAATATTCTTCATATAACGATTTTATCTTCGTTAATTCATCCATCAAATTCCCTAAACTATACCCAAGTATAGTATTTTCTTCTACACCTAAAGTGTGAATTTTGGTTGCAACTTGATTGATGTTTACTCCAATCTTGTTCGTTTCAACTCTCAATTTTTTAAGTTCTGAATATGTATCAAATGTGATTACATTCTGTTTTTTTACTCCGGGCTTACTCCTGACAAGAGACAAAATATATTCTACTTTTGATAAAAATGCCGATTTAACGAAATTTTCTTCAAAATAGTTCCACTCTTCTTCCGTGAAACGGAAAGTCTTTTTCACAATTTTGTTGTTCTGTCCACGAGGACGTCCCAAATTCGACTTCGGAGAATTTGCACCTTTCATAAATTTAAAATATGTGTTTTAAATTTTGAAAGCAAGATGTCCCTGTAGCATTAGCTTAAAGGGAATTTTTGTCCGACAAAAATACATCTTGCTTTTTTTTCAAAAACGAAGATAGTGTTTTGTAATCGAAAAAAAAAATTTAACTATTTATTTTTAAATTCAGCGTCTTCTACTTTCCTCTTATTCTTCTTTATTAATCCCATTTAAACCTTTTAAAAAAACATACATTTGTCATCTTTTAAATTAATACATTTAAATTTCATAAGTTTTATACATTTATACTTTTACACTTTTATACTTTTATACTTTTATACTTTTA
>JAZSRN010000047.1:0-37420 GCA_045538535.1 Candidatus Gastranaerophilaceae bacterium
TACAAATAAATAAACAAAGAAAGGTAAAAACATTATGAAGAAAAAATGTAACAATTCAAATTCAGAAATCGTGTCCCGCATTATTCGGGATGGCGGCGGAGTAACGTCCGACCGCCACCTCACGGGCTGGGTTCGCTTCGCTCACACGGCGCCCTACCGAAAATGCGGTTTTACTTTAGCGGAAGTATTGATTACTTTAGCAATCGTTGGGGTAGTAGCGGCGATTACGATGCCGGCATTGATTGCGAATATTCAAGATAGAGTAAAAACCGCTCGTATTCAAAATATTACTCAAAAATTCGGCAAAGCAACGGATAAGATGAAATCACTTTCAACCTTAGGTGGTTATGCAACAACAATGGATTTTGTAAACGAACTACAAAAACACCTAAAGATTGCAAAAGTCTGCGATAACCAACACCTAACCGAATGTTGGCCGACAGAGAAGGTAATAATCAACGACGAAGGCAAGGAATGGGAAATCTCAAAAACCACAACCGGTAAACAACTCAAAATGACTAATGATGACACCCATGAATACGGCGACACAGTGGGTATCGTAACCGCTGACGGCACAGCAATGATACTAGCATACAATGCAAAATGTGATATTGACGAAGTTCCGGTGACTTGGTCAAACAATCAATCAAGCACATCCGGTTGCGTAGCAGCGGTATTCGACTGGAACGGAAGTAAAATGCCAAACAAACTATCTAATGACGTCGTAACCTTCAACGCTGGCGGTTTAGGTCAATCTTGTGCAGTGGAAATAGATGGAGCATGTTTTGGCGCATCATTTGTACCAACACCGGTAACAAAAGCAGAATGCGAACAGTTAAAAGCAGACGGATATGGCATACAAGCTTGTGGTTGTTACGACAATGACTATTGGGCAGGTGCAGTAAAACAATGCGGAGGTACAGACAAAATGCCGAAATCAGCAGATTTAGTTAAATTAGCCTCATTATTATATGAAGGTAATCGAAAAATCAAACCAACTAGTGTAACAGAATTCCTTACCTATAACGGCCAAGCTTCCTCTCTCGGTCTTCCAGAACCCCCTATATATTTATGGTCTGACGAGGAGAACGGGGCATGCAGTGCGTACTATAGGAGCTTTACATCCTCATTTACGCAATGGAGCGCCTACAACGGCCGCGACAACAGCTTCAGAGCTATGTGTTTGCTTGATTAATAATCATATTTGTAATGTGAAGGTATAATTAATTGTTCGGATGTTCTGTAACTACAGAACATCCGCATTTATTGCACCCGAACTGGCGACTGCGCCTCGCGATAAACGGAACCGCTCACACTTGCTGTCGAAAGCGCGGTTTCGACAGACGCGTGTTTGACTTTCGCACTTCGTGCTCATTCCTCTGCTCGGCTTGCCCACCTAACTACCTATCGAAAAACGATATTTGTTCTTTCTGTAGGGTTATGCCCAAATTATACACACTTTTCTTTGTTTGTGTTATTCTGATAACATACGAAAAATTAAGAGGGATTTTATATGACAGCAACAAAAATTGATGATTTACCTACAGTTTATGATGCAAAAGAAACTGAAGAAAATATTTATAAGTTCTGGGAAGACGGCGAATATTTTAAGGCAAATAACAAAAGCCAAAAACCGCCTTATTCAATAGTAATTCCGCCTCCGAATGTTACCGGTGTTTTACACATGGGGCACGCTTTGGACGGGACTTTGCAAGATATTTTGACCCGTTATCACAGAATGAGTGGTTTTGAAGCATTGTGGTTGCCAGGGACTGATCACGCTGGTATTGCAACCCAAGCGGTTGTTGAAAGACAGTTGAGAGGTGAAGGGCTTTCGCGTTTTGATTTGGGTCGTGAAAAATTCCTTGAAAGAACTTGGGAATGGGCAAATGAACACAAATCCGCTATCCTTAATCAGTTTAAAAGGCTTGGTGCGTCTTTTGACCGTTCAAGAGAAAGATTTACCTTTGATAAAGGGTGCTCGGATGCAGTAAAAGAAGTTTTTGTAACTTTGTATAACAAAGGTTTGATTTACAAAGGTGCTTATATTGTAAATTGGTGTCCTCGTTGTATGTCCGCTATTTCGGATATTGAAACCGAATACGAAACTGAACAAGGACACATGTGGGAAATCTCATATCCGCTAAAAGGTGAATCTGGAGCGATTATCGTTGCAACAACTCGTCCTGAAACGATGTTTGGCGATGTGGCTATTGCGGTGCATCCTGAAGACCACAAATATTCGGAGTTAATCGGAAAAACAGTTGTTATCCCGCTTTCCGGAAGAGAAATCCCAATTATTGCAGATGAATATGTTGACAAATCTTTCGGTACTGGTGCCGTAAAAATTACCCCGGCGCATGACCCGAACGATTATGAAGTAGGCAAACGTCATAATATGAAACCTATTTGGGTTCTTGATGAAGAAGGTAAAATGAAAGCTTGCGGTGAAGTTCCTGAAAAATATCACGGTATGGATAGATATGAGGCCCGTAAAGCTATTGTTGGTGATTTGTCGTATCAAAACTTTTTGCTAAGAATTCGTGACCACGAACATAATGTTGGTAAATGTCAAAGATGTCATACAACAATTGAACCGTTGCTTTCTGAACAATGGTTTGTAAAAATGGAACCTTTGGCTAAAGAAGCTATTGCAGCAGTCAAAGACGGTCGTATAAAATTTGTTCCGGAACGTTGGGAAAAGAATTATCTTGGCTGGATGGAAAATATTAGAGATTGGTGTATTTCCCGTCAATTGTGGTGGGGACATCAAATTCCTGCGTATTATCACAAAGTAACCGGTGAAATGGTTGTTGCAAAAGAAAATCCGGATCCGGCAAATTATGTTCAAGATACTGATTGTCTTGATACGTGGTTTTCATCGGGGTTGTGGCCGTTTTCAACTATGGGATTTCCAAATTCTGAAACCGATGACTTTAAAAAATTCTATCCGACTTCGGTTCTTGTAACCGGATTTGACATTATTTTCTTCTGGGTTGCTAGAATGATTACTATGGGGTTGGAGTTTACTAAAAAGGCTCCGTTCTCAACAGTTTATATCCATGGGCTTATTCGTGATGAAAAAGGTCAAAAAATGTCAAAATCAAAAGGTAATACAATTGATCCGGTTGAAATTATCGAAAAATATGGTTGTGATGCTTTGCGTTTCACAATGACTTCACTTTGTACATACGGTGGTCAAGATATTAAAATTTCTGATGAAAGATTTGAGTACGGAAGAAATTTCGCAAATAAAATTTGGAATGCTTCAAGATTTGTGTTGATGAACCTTGAAGGTGTTGACGATAAAGGTGTTGATTTTAGTAAACTTACTATTGCAGATAAATGGATAATTGACAAAATGAATTCGGTTGCGAAAGAAGTTAACGAAAATATCAAAGACTATAGAATTGGTGAAACTGCACATGTTCTTTATGATTTCTTCTGGAATTCATATTGCGATTGGTATGTTGAAATCGCAAAAATTCAATTACAAGATACTGAACTTAAAGCTAATACGCAAAGAGTTTTGAGATATGTTCTTGATTCTGCGTTGAGAATGCTTCATCCTATTATGCCGCATATTACTGAACGTGTATGGCAATTGATTCCTAAAGAATCTGCCGAAAGCGCTAGTGCTTTGATTGTGGCTGAATATCCTACATTTAAAAAGGAATTGGTTTTTGATAAAGAAGCAAAGGAAATGGAGCTTGTTTTTGAAACGATTACTTCGTTGAGAAATGTGCGTCAAAGTTTTAATATTTCTCCGTCGGTTAAGTTTGATATTGAAATTAGAGCTGAAAAAGATGAAAAACCGATTTTTGAAGCGATTGAAGCTTATGTAAAACGACTCGCAAGAGTTGAAAATATTTCGTATGCCGACAATAATGCTGAAATCGGTAAAAAGACAGCTACTGCGGTTGTTTCCGCCTCTAAAATTGTCATTTCTCTTGAAAACTTGATTGATTTTAACGAAGAAATTGCGCGTCAACAAAAGAAATTAGACAAATTGGTTGCAGAAAAGAAATCAATGGAAGCAAGAATTAACAATCCTAAGTTTGTAGCAAATGCAAAGCCGGAATTGGTTGCGCAAACAAAGGATAGAATTGCAGAGATACAAGTTCAAGAAGATGCAATTAATGAGTTGATTTCGTCTTTAAAATCCTAGTTTATTAAGATATATAAATAAAAATTGGAAAAACGGCAAAAAAAATATTTTGTCGTTTTTCCATATTCAAGAAAATGTAAAAAGAAAGGAAATATTCAAATGACTATATCATTTGCACATAGAGCAAAAAATGGACTTAGATTTATAACTACACAGTTGAATGATGGAAGTACCGTAGAAATTTTGCGTGGTAAAAATTCAGTAGAATGTTACAATATTGCCGGTGATACGATTCGTGGTGCCAGAGGCGCAAGAGGTCCTGAAGCATTTGTTCAAAATGAGCATAATCAAATTGTTAATCTTTTGGAATCATATTTGCCAGATGGCGTACATAAATGTGATTTGCTTGGCTAAATTGTTGTTTTTTGTTAAGTAAAGTTAAAAAACCTTTACAATTTTGTAAACATTTGATAATATATTTGACGTGATAATAGATTAGTGTCCGTAAAGTCGGATAATGGAGTTAGTATGACATCTCAAGAATTAGATTTTGAAGAACTACTAAAACAATACGATTACAAATTCCAAAAAGGTGATTTAGTAAAAGGTATTGTTTGTGGCTATGACAGCCAAGGTGTAATGGTTGATATCGGTGCAAAAACAATTGCGGTTGTTCCTGAGCGTGAAGCTGCAGAAAAAGGAGAAGATATCGAACAAAAACTAGAAAAAGGTAAGGAATATGAATTCTTAATCATAAGAGAAGAAGATGAAGATGGTAAATTCCTACTTTCTCGTAAAAAAGTTGACCAAGCTTATGCTTGGCAAGAGCTTGAAAAAGCAAAAGCCGCAGATGAAACAATTTTGGCCACAATTGCAAGTGTTGTAAAAGGTGGTTTGTTGGTCGAAGTTTCCGGCGTTCGTGGTTTCGTCCCTTCATCTCAATTACGCGCTAAAGATAGCGAATTGGAAGTAGGAAATAAAGTTGAATTAAAAATATTGACTCTTGATGCTCAACAAGGTAATTTTATCCTTTCAAATAAAAAAGTTTATGATGATAATGTTGAAGAAGCAAGAAAAACTGTTTTCTCTCAAATTGAACCTGGCCAAATCGTAAAAGGTGATGTCGTTCGCATTACTGATTTTGGTGCATTTGTTGATTTGGGTGGTATTGACGGTCTTCTTCCATTGTCTCAATTGTCTTGGAGATGGATTGACCATCCGACGGATATTTTGAATGTAGGTGACAAAATTGATGTTGAAGTTATTGCAGTTGATCACGATAAGCAAAGAGTTTCATTGAGTTTGAAAAATCTTGAGCCGGATCCATGGATTGAAGCTGAAAAACAAATCAAAGAAGGTGACGAGGTTGAAGGTACTATCACTCGTATCAAACATTTTGGTGCTTTTGTTGAAGTGTTCTCCGGCGTAGAAGCTTTGTTGCCTCATGCAGAACTTGTTGAATATCAAAACCAAAAAGATTGCGTTTTGAAAGTCGGTGACAAAATAATGACTTATATTTTGAAATTTAATCCGGCTGATAAAAGAATTGCACTTTCAGTTGAGAAACCAAGTGCTTCTGAAGAAGAATAATTATAATTAAAGAGGCGCGAGTCGAAAACGACTCGCTCCTCTTTTTATTTCCGTTTTGCTATAATAATTATAGGTGCGTAAGTTAATGTGATTTCGGGGTATAGGTTTGTGTATTGGGTACAAAACTCTTTGACTTGTGCGAATGTCCAAGTTTTAGAATTGAGTGAATTTACTCCCGTATTTTTCATGTGTGCAAGCAGTTCCAATACATTGTTGAATTTTAAAACTTGTTCAAATTCTAATATTGTAATAATTTCAAAATGTTCGGATAAGTTTTTTGCAAGTTCTTTTGATGTTTTGTATTCAAGTGAAAGTCCTGTTAGTTTTTTAATTTCTTTAAAGTTGTTTGGACCAAAAGTTGAAAAAGCTAAAATCCCATTTGGGTTTAGCAGTGTTTTGCAATGTTCAAATATTGTTTTTGGGTTTTTAAACCACTGAAACATAGCATTTGAAATGATTAAATCCATTTTAGAAGAAGGTTTGATTTTTTGAGCATTGCCTATTAACAATTCATAGTTCGCAAGTATTTCATCCAGAAATTTTTTTGTTTGTTGAATTAAATCATTTGCATAAAATTTGTCAAATTTGATTTTGTTGTAAAGTTCTTTAGTTAAAATTCCTGTACCACAACCTAATTCTAATATTTTGGAATAATTTTTGTCGGGCAAAAGTTCAACTAGTTTTTCGGCCATGGCTCTTTGAACAAATGCGTTTTCATTGTATTTGTCTAGGCTTTTTTCGAATTGTTTTTTAATTGTTTGGGGATTTATTTGCATCTAAAATCTCGTTCCAATTGTTAAATTGATAAAAAGGGAAATGCCCCGTTTCAAAACTCATTATATCACAACCAAGCTTTTGCCAAAAATTTATTTGGTTTTTGGTCGGTATTATTTTATCATAATTGCTTATAATTGCTAAATCGTAGAATTTATCAGTGGGAAATGTATCAATTTTGTTGTTTGTAATATATCTATTTAGATTTTCTAATTCTTCTGCGCGATTTTTCAGTGTTCTTTGTACCGGAGTTTGAAGATATCTGTCATATTCCTCGGGTTTGTGAAAAATGTTTTGGTAAAATTTGCCTTTTAAACCGCTTTCAACAAATTTCAACGTTAAATCGAAAGTTTTTTGCGGAATTCCGTATTCGTCGTGTATCGGTAATAATGTTCCGTTGACGGCGATTTTACGATTGATATTTTTTGGAAGAAAATTTTTGAGTTGTTCAGCGACAAACACTCCCATCGACCAGCTAATTAAATTGATTTCTGTATATTGATTAAATTGTGGCAATAATTCTGTCAAGATTACAGATGAAATTTCGTTATAGTCGTATATAACAAGAACATCTGCATTTTTAGCGGTAAGAAATTCGAAAGAATTAGCATCAAAACTCCAGCCGGTAAAAAATAAGAAAAGTTTATTGTCGTTCGTTTTTTTTAACCAATGATATTGCATAACTTTCTTAAATCCTCTTCATTAATTTCAGTTGTAAGCGAAAGTCTCAAACGCGAAGTTCCCTCGGGTACGGTTGGGGGTCTTATTGGAAGTGTGAAATAGCCGTTTTCGTACAATCTTTCGCACAAATCAATTGTTTCTTTGTTTTCTCCAATAATAACCGGTATGATTTGACTTGAACTTCCTAATTTTTGGGCTAAATCTAACATTTTTTTTCGTTTGTTGAAAGTGTTAGGTAATTCTTTTTCAATAATATATTTTGAAAAAGCAATATTTATTGGCGGAAGTGCAGTTGAAAATATAAATGAGCGGGCTTTGTTTGTTAAATAATCAATTAAGATTTTTTTACCGGTAATAAATGCACCTATTGAACCGATTGCTTTGCCGAAAGTTCCAATGATTAAATCTGCTTCTTGAATAAGGTCAAGTTTTTCCAGTATACCCAGACCTTTAGTGCCGAATACGCCAAAAGCGTGTGCTTCATCGACAACAAGCAAGCAGTTGTATTTATTCTTTAATTCGGTCAATTTTACCAGATTGGCGATATCACCATCCATAGAAAATACACTTTCAGTAACAATTGTTGCAGTTTTGAAGTTGTTTCGTTCGCGGATTAAGAGTTTTTCTAATGCATCCATATCGTTGTGCGGATAGCGAAAAAATTTACCGCTCCCTAATTGCATTCCGTCAATAATGCTTGCGTGATTGAGCTTGTCCGAAAATACCACATCTCCCTTTGCGGCTAGTGTACTATTAACTCCGATATTAGCGTGATAACCACTATTAAAAAGAAGGGTTCCTTCCGTTTTAAATAATTCACTTATGAGATTTTCCAATTCCTTGTAAATAGGCAAAGTTCCGGTTAATAATCTGGCAGAAGCGCTGCCGAAAGAGTACTTATCCCCGCCGTTGTTTAAAAATTTTTCTGTTATATTTTTGTTATCTGCAAATCCCAAATAATTATTAGAAGAAAGATTGAGAAGAGTTTTGTCATTGTAACTTATGTATTTTTCGTCCTTCCAATCAAAATCCTTAATTTCTCTAAAATGAGAATTATCATATAAATTATTTAATATGTTTTGGTAATTTTTTAGCATATTTCTATTTTAAATAGAAAAGAGGCAAAGAAATATTGCCTCTGTATCTTATTAATCTCTTGGTCTCATTGTTGGGAACGCTATAACGTCGCGGATTGACGGTGAATTTGTTAATAACATAACTAATCTGTCAATACCGATACCTAAACCGCCCATTGGAGGTGCACCGTGTTCAAGCGCGCAGATGTAATCTTCATCAATAGGCATAGCTTCTTCATCGCCATTTGCTTTTGCTTGTGCTTGAGCTTCAAAGCGTTGTCTTTGGTCGATAGGGTCTGTAAGTTCTGAAAACGCGTTACAAATTTCCCAACCATTTACACGAGTTTCAAAACGTTCGGTCAATCTATCATTATCTCTGTGCACTTTTGCCAATGGTGAAATATCTCTTGGATAATCGTAGATGTGAACCGGTTGAATTAAGCTTGGTTCAACTTTTTCTTCGAAAATTAAGTCAAGAACTTGGCCCCAATTGTCACATTCGTCTGCATTTACGCCTATTTCTTTGGCTTTAGCTTTAGCTTCAGCGCAAGAGAACGTTGTTGCAAAGTCGATACCTGTTTTTTCTTGAATTGCGCCAATCATAGTTTTTCTGTCCCAAGGTGGAGTTAAATCAATTTCGTGTTCTCCATATTGGATTTTTGTTGTACCCAAAACTTCTTGAGCAACGTTTGCAACAAGGTTTTCCACCAAAGTCATCATGTCGTTGTAATCAACGTAAGTTTGATAAAGTTCCATCATTGTAAATTCCGGATTGTGGCGTGTGTCAATACCTTCGTTTCTAAAACTTCTGTTAATTTCGAAGATTTTTTCTGAAACTCCGCCAACCATAAGTCTTTTTAAATATAATTCAGGAGCTATTCTCATGAACATATCCATATCAAGAGCATTGTGGTGAGTAATGAAAGGTTTTGCATTTGCGCCACCAGCTTGAGTGTGCAACATAGGGGTTTCCACTTCCATAAAGCCTTGTCCGATTAAATATTCTCTGATTTTTTGAACAATTTTACTTCTTTTTTTGAAAGTTTCACGCACATCTTCGTTCGCAATTAAGTCGATATAACGTTGTCTGTATTTTGTTTCAACGTCGGTCAATTTGTACTTTTTACCGGTTTTTTCTTCAATCTCTTTAACTTTTTCTTCGCTTAGGTGCTTGTTTGGCAAAGGTAGAAGAGCTTTTGAAAGTAAAGTCAAGTCTTGTGCTTTGATAGAAAGCTCTCCGCGCGGAGTTCTTCTGATTGTTCCTTTAAATCCTACTATATCGCCAAGGTCAATAAGCTTTAGTAAAGCCATTTGTTTCTCATCAAGATTTTCTTTATGTGAAAAAATTTGGATTTTACCTGAATCATCAACCAAATCAATAAACATACCAGAGTTTCTTATAACCATTACTCTTCCGGCAACTGAATATTCGTCTTCTGTTTCAACGCCGGCTTCAAGGTCTTTGTATTTCTCTTGTAATTCGTTAGCTTTAGCATCTTTTTTGTAGTAATAAGGATATGGATTAATTCCTTTATCTGCCAAATCTGCAAGTTTTTGGATACGAGTTTGTCTTATTGATGATTCTGATTCATGTAATAATTCTTGTGCCATTTTTTATTCCTTATATTGTGTAATTTGCTATAATTTAATTTTAGCATAAAAAAATAAATATATACATATACAACAAGTGCGGTTAACAAACCGCACTTGAAAAAAATATTGAAATCTTATTTTAACTATTCAACAATCGTTTTAATTCATCAGGTCTTGAAGTTTTGGCCATTGCGTCTTCAATTGTAATAAGGTTTTGTTTGTAAAGAATAGATAATGCCATTTCAAGCGTTTGCATTCCTAATCCTTGGTTCATCTGGATTGTTGAATAAATTTGTGCAGCTTTTGCTTCACGAATAAGGTTTGCGATAGCCGGAGTAACAAGCATGATTTCTTGCGCCATACAACGTCCTTTTTTAGTTCCGTCCGGTTGAACTTTAGGCAATAATGTTTGCGCAAATACTGCAACAAGAGAGTTTGCAAGTTGTACGCGAATTTGTTGTTGTTGACCTTCCGGGAATACGTCAATAATACGGTCAATTGTTTGTGAAGCTGAAGATGTGTGAAGGGTTCCAAACACTAAGTGACCGGTTTCGGCCGCGGTTAGGGCAAGTGCGATAGTTTCGTGGTCACGCATCTCACCTACAAGAATAATATCTGGGTCTTCACGAAGAGCGGATTTCAAGGCGTTCGCAAATGAGCGAGTATCCATACCTAATTCACGTTGGTGAACAATACTTTGTTTTGACGTGTGTACAAATTCTATCGGGTCTTCGATTGTCAAAATGTGTTCAGCTCTGTTGGAATTTATGTAATCTATCATTGCCGCAAGTGTCGTTGATTTACCAGAACCGGTTGGGCCTGTAACAAGAACTAAACCTCTTGGTTTTTCAGCTGTTCTTCGTACTACTTCCGGTAATCCTAATTTATCAAATGATGGAACAATGGATGTAATGGTTCTGAACGCTGCGGCATAATTGCCTTTATCTTTGTATATATTTACCCTGAAACGGCTTAATCCTTCGATACCGTAAGAAAAATCCAGCTCCCATTCTTGTTCTAATTTGCGTCGTTGTTCGTTTGAAAGCATTGGAAATAAAAGAGCTTCCACGTCATCCGGAGATAGAGGCGGGTAATCCATTCTTTTTAGTTTGCCATCAATACGCGTTGCAGGTGGTAAGTTACTTGAAATGTGAAGGTCTGAGCCTCCAGCGGTAACCAGTTGTTCCAATAATTCTTCAATTAGCATTTGTTTATCCTTCCTATAAGTAATTTATTCTGAAAATTTCATTAGTGAATCCGAATCGTTCATTGCTCTTTCTATCAGATTGTAGGTCATATAAGCTCCTAATGCAACGGCTTTCGGATCTAAATCGGTTTTATTTGCTGCCTCAATAATTGCAGTGTTAATTTCCGGATTTTCTTCTTTGATGTAATGTATCATTTGTTTACGCCAAGTTGGCATATCTTTGAAAATTTCCATAAAAGCGTTTGTGGCTATTTCTTCTGTAATTATAGGAAGCATTTTTATATCCTTTAGTTTATTTGTAAAATTATTATATACATTTTTGTTCTAATTGTCCATATTTATTTTCTTATAATAAATTAAAAATGTAATCGTATGTTTGTTGGATATATGGTTTTGATGATAAAAGGGGCGAAAGCATCAGCTTTCGCCCCTTTTTTACTACTTGTCTTTTTCAGAACGTTCGCGCACTGAAATTTTAATCGATGTACCGAAAAACCCAAAGGCTTCGCGCAATTTATTTTCGATATAACGTTTGTAATGGTCTTTTAATAAATCTGCGTTATTTGCAAATAATACAAAAGTCGGTGGCTGAACTCCAACTTGAGTCGTGTACATAATTTTTAAACGTTTACCCTTAACGGAAGTTGGTGGATTGAGGGCGTATGCCTCTTTTATAACTTTGTTCAAAAGTCCCGTAGAAACTCGTTTAGTGCACTCTGCATAAACTTCTTTTGTTTTGTCAAAAATGGTATTTAAACGTTGTTTGGTGACTGCGCTTATGTAAATTTTAGGTGCATATTCTAAAAACGGAATTTCTTTTGTAAGATTTTTGTCGAATTGGTTAAGAGTGTTGGATTTTTTATCTTCGATTAAATCCCATTTATTAATGGCTATAATTAAACCTTTGCCGGCTTCGGTAATTATTGAGGATATTCTTTTGTCTTGATCGGAAATTCCTTCGGTTGCATCAATTACCAATAGTGCTACATCGCAATCTCTTATGGAGCGAATTGCTCTGTCAACTGCGAATTTTTCAACACCCCAGTCAACTTTTGATTTTTTCCTAATACCGGCGGTGTCGACAATAATGAATTTTTCATCTTTATATGTAACTTCGCTGTCAATGCTATCTCTGGTGGTACCTGAAACATCAGAAACAATGACACGCTTTTCGTTCAAAATTGCGTTAACAATAGAAGATTTTCCAGCATTTGGTTTGCCGACGATTGCAATTTTTATGATTTTTTCTTTTTCTTCTTCTTCAACGACTTCAAAATCTTCAGTGACTTTTTCGAGCAAATCTCCTACTCCGCCAGAACCATGAAGGGCTGAAATCGGCATTGGGTCACCGATTGCAAGTGCGTAAAAATCGTTTATCATCAGCATAGATTGCGGATTGTCAAGTTTGTTGACAGCGAGAAAAACCGGTTTTTTTGACTGTCTTAATATATTTGCTATATCATAATCAATAGGATTTATTCCGTCTTTGCCATCTACAATAAAAATGATTTTATCGGCTTCTTCGGTCGCAATGCGGGCTTGGTCAAATATCGAGACCATAATTTCATCTTCATCGCCCGGTATAATACCACCGGTGTCAATACAAGTAAATATTTTGTCTTGCCATTCGACATCAAAATAAATTCTGTCACGTGTAACTCCGGGTTGGTCATCAACAATAGAATTTCTATTGCCAATAAGACGGTTTACAAACGTAGATTTGCCTACGTTTGGGCGTCCAACTATTGCAACTATTGGTTTTCTCTTAATCATAAGTGTAGTTTATCATAAACATAAAAGATTTACATATTGACTTTGAAAAAGTTTTTGCTACAATAATAACAGAAGGATAAAAATAAATGTTTACAAGAATTTTTAGACAACATCATACGCATCATAGCAACCTGAAAAGGCTGTGGGATTGATGATGCGGTTTTAAAATTTTTTCAATTCTTGTAGAAGTGGCCTTTTCAGCAGATAGCATCGAAGAGGTTATTTTTTACGTAGAATTGGAGAAATTTAAAATGTCTATATCAAGTATTATTTCAGCTATAGGAAACAACAGTAGTATTTATCCGCTTTTGGTGCGTGATTGTGGGATTGAAAATCCTACAAAAATCATAATGACATATCAACAGAACAAAGAGGATAAGTATATTGCTAAAAATGCGGTTAGAGAAAAGATTATTGATGAATACGGAACTTCTGCGATTTGGTTGGGTGGAATTCCAGCGGTAGAATGGTGTGCAAATAAAATCATAAAAATGAAAGGGTTTAATCCGAACGTAAATATTAAATTATTTAATGAAGATGAAATTCAAGGAATTGATAAAAATATTATCAAATTTAGAGACCTAGCGCCAGAAGCGGTCGATGATTTGATAAAAATTAAAAATAATAAAAAAGTTTATGAAAAATTATTATCGATAAAGTTTGTGGCGGCTATTGCTATTCCGGTCGCGGTTATGGGATTTATTCTTCCAAAAATGAATTTTGCACTTACAAGGAAGAAAATGCAAGAGAGTAAAAATAAGGATGATTTACAAATAAAGACAAGAAATCCGGTTTTTATGGGGAATTTTGCTTCTGCAGTTGCCAATATGACAACGGTTCAAAAAATGGCGATGACAGATGGTGGATTAACAGTAGGAAGGGTTGGAACATCCAGAAATAAAAATGAAGCGTTTGATAATGCTTTTAGAATGGGTGGGATGTTGTATTTGAATTTTGTTGCGCCAAAACAAATAGCAAAAGGGTTAGATAAACTATCTAATAAAATGTTTGGGCTTGATGTAGAGCTTGACCCTTTGATAATTAATGATAAAGAATTTGTTAAGCAAATAAAAGAGAATAAATTATTATTGCCTAAATCCAACTCAGCGAAGGATTTGATTGAGTTTGTAGATAATAATCCTCAATCCTTATTTGTGAAATTCGCTGATAAATTTGGTAAAATAAAAATGTTGACGGATAAAATTCGAGACCCTAGAGTGTATGTAGATATTGAAGAGTTGATTAATTTTAAAAAAGCTATCGAGAATTTTAGAGATAAAGGATTGGCTAATGGACAATTGGAACAATTTGCACGCAAGGCAAAATTTGTAAAATGTGCAAACATATTGGCAAATGTGGGTATAAGTTCAGCGCTTTTGGCGTATGTTTTACCAAAAGTCCAATTTAAAGTCCGAAAACTTGTTACGGGTTCTGATTTTGAACCGGGAGTTTACGGTGAATTACAAAAAAATGCAAAATAGATAAAATGAGGCTTTTACATATTGTGCATGTTGTCAAAGATTTCTTTTTTCTGAACCCAGATTTCCATCGAAAGTTTTACACCAAGTTCAGTAAGAGCCTCTTTTATTTCTTTGAACGAGAATTTTGATTTTGAAATGTCACAAAGCATAAACATTACAAAATAACCTTGCATAAGTGTTTGCTTGATGTCTTCGATGTTTACGTCATAATCTGCCAACAGTGTTGCAACGGAAGCAACAATCCTTGTTTTATCAATACCTGATACGGTTATAACTATTTGTTCAGTCATTATTTGCCTTCCTTAGTTGTGATTGCAATAGGTTCCGGTACTTTTGTCCAGTCTTTGTTTATTAATTTGCCGACTTGATATTTTTTGCAATATGTTATCAAGTCTTTTTTAACTTCCGGTGCTAGTATGTATAGTGCGATAATGTTAGGAACAGACATCGCAATCATCATTGCGTCTGTGATATCAACTACGGAGCGAACATTCATAACCGAACCGATTACGATAAAAACGCAATAAATTAAATTAAAAGTCAAAACTCTTTTTTGGCCTTCGCCAACAAGGAAGGTCCAAGCTTTTTGTCCGTAATATGCCCAAGAAATTAGTGTTGATAATGCAAATAAAATTGCGATAATAGATAATATAATTGGGAAAAATGGTAACACAGATTCAAAGGCGTTTGATGCTAATTCAATCCCCGAGATTTCTTTTGTCGCTTGGGTGCAAGCACCTGAAAATACGATGGCAAATGATGTAAATAGACATAACAAACCGGTCAATAAAGTTTCAAGTAATGCAACAAAGCCTTGAGTAATAGGTTCTTTGGTTTGTGCAGTTGCATAAACAATTGCTGCAGCACCTGTACCGGCTTCGTTAGATTGTACTGAACGTCTTAGGCCGATAATGATTGTGCCGAATACTCCACCGGCAACTGCTGTCGGATGGAAGGCTTCCTTTACTATAAGAGCGATGGCTTGAGGTATATTCATAATATTTGCCAAAATAACAATTAATCCTGAAACAATATACAAAACACACATTGTTGGTACTAATACAGTTGTGATTTTGGCAATGCTTTTAATCCCGCCAACAACTGCCATTCCGACAAGAATTGCAATTAATAGGCCAAAAATCCAGACATAACCGTTCAAGAAACTAGACTCGCCACCGGTAATAAATAAGAGTTGGTGTGCAGATTGGTTAATTTGAATCATATTTCCGCCGGTAATTCCGCCGCCGATACAAAGAACGGCAAATATGACTGCAAGAGGTTGTCCAATATGACGCAATTTTTTTCTTGTTAAACCATGCGTTATGTAGTGCATTGGACCGCCGGAAATCGAACCGTCAAGGTTAAATCTTCTATATTTTACAGCCAAAGTTGCTTCAACAAATTTTATTGACATCCCGAGTATAGCACCGGCAAAAATCCAGAATGCTGCACCTGGTCCACCAATTGAAATAGAAATCGCTACACCTGCAATACTACCGATTCCGATTGTGCCGGAAAGCGCGGTTGCCAAAGCTTGGAACGATGAAACTTCGCCACAACCGTCTTCTGATTTTTCAGAAGGTTTTGTTAATATTTCAACAGCGTGCTTTAAGCCCCATATTGAAACTCCTCTGAAATAAAGAGTAAAAATAATCCCTGCCGCTAAAATCCAAAATATGATTAACGGAACTTCTGAACCACAAACGTTAATCGGGAAGAATATTACGCTAGCTACCGCATCTGATATCGGTGCAATATGTTTGTCCATAAATGCATCAACGTTTACGGCGCTTGCTTGTTGTATTCCCACAAGTAGTGTCAAAAGTACAGTTAAAATTTTGTTCATTAATTTTTTCCTTCTCTATTTATTCGGCTTAAACTTTTTTATCGTTAATTTGATAAATAACTAACCTTTTTCAATTCTAGCAAAAACATGGCTTTATGTTGTCAAATCGTTACAAAAGCTTAAGATTTGTTGCAAATATTGTTCGCCCATTTTTCTTTTTGTGTATTTGCAAATTGTATCGTGAGAGTTTTTGTATATCGATTTTAGGGTGTTTTCATCAAGTGTTTTTATTTTCGTCAGTAATTTTTTAATTTCTTTTGACTCCGGCGTTGTCAAATAACCATTTTCTCCGTTTATAATAATGCCGTCTATTCCGTCGTTAATCGTACCTATAGTGAGACAGCCGGACGCCATGGCCTCTAAATAGACCATGCCAAATGTTTCGTTGATGCTAGGTAAAATAAAAATATCTGAGTCTTTCATTTTTTCTAAAACTTGGTTGTTTGACAATGCCCCTAAAAATTTGATATTATGGTGGTTCATTGCTAATTTTTTAAGCTTTTTAAATTCTTTACCGTTACCGATAATAGTTAGTTCAAATCCGGTCAAATCTTTTATTGCATCAATAACTTTGTCAACATTTTTTCTCTTTTTGAGATTTGCAACCGTAATGATTTTTATTGTTCTTTTGTTAAAATTCAAATCTCTGGAATTTTGAAAATCTTGGATTATATCTTCATTAATGCCACTTTGGCAAGTAAATGTTTTGTTTGAAAATTCGGGATATAATGCCAGTAGTTTTTTTGCTAATATTTGTGAGCGACACGCAATAGCTTTTGCTTTTTTTAGTGCTTTCAGAAGTCTTTTGCCAAAGTACCATCTGTATAAAGGCTTTGTTAGAACGTCAATGTCCGATTGATGAATTCCTGCAACAAAATCTACATTAATTGAGTTTGCATAAAGTATTCCGCTTGGCATGTGTGCTATGTATATGTTTTCGGAAGATAAATCTTTCGGTTTTTTGCAATTTATGAAGGGGAGCCAAAAGTTTAAATTTAATATGTTTTTGTATTGGCCTTGTTTGTAGAATGGTTTTTGACGAATAAAAGAGTTTAAAATGAAATTCGGTTTAATAACTGAAGTGCAATGACCTAATTCCTTCCAAGTCTGAACAAAATCATAGAGTGTTTTGGGTGTGGAATGTTCGTTTTCTTTTATTGGATATAAATCGGTAATCATTGTAATGTTCATTATTGAATTATACCAAAAAATAAAAGATTTAAAATATGTAGTTTGTTTTTATAATGATAGTGTTAAATAATGTAAAGTATTTCTTTTTTATATGTTAAAGATATACAAACTTGGGTATACATGAAGTATAACCATTTTCTTTTTCTTTATTTTCTCCTACACACACACTAACCTTTTACCAAATATGAGATTGGCCGGAAGCAAATGCAGACGGCTATTTTTCTATAAAAACCAAATGGCCGGAAGTTTTACTTCCGTCCATTTGGTTTTAAAATTGTTCTAAAAATCTTGCATCATTATTGAAAAATAATCTAATATCGTCGATTGCATATTTTAGCATGGCAAGTCGCTCGACACCCATACCAAACGCAAAGCCGGTATAAACGTCCGGATCAATGCCTACGCCTTTTAATACATTAGGATCAACCATGCCGGCGCCTAAAACTTCTAACCATCCTGTTCCGGAGCATGTTCTGCAACCTTTGCCTTCACACATAATGCATTGAACATCGACTTCTGCTGAAGGTTCTGTGAATGGGAAAAAGCTGCTTCTAAATCTTGTAGGTCTGCTTGCGCCAAAATAAATTCTAATAAATTCGTTCAATACACCTTTTAAATCGCCAAAAGTTATGTCTTTGTCTACATACAAGCCTTCGATTTGATGGAAAAAGTTGTTTTTACGTGCGTTTATATTTTCATTTCTGTAAACTCTTCCCGGTGCGATAACGCGAATAGGTGGGTTTTTGCCCTCCATTGCGTGGATTTGAGCGCCTGAGGTTTGACTTCTAAGAACAACATTTTGGGCAATTGTTGTATAGAACGTATCTTGAACGTCACGAGCTGGGTGGTCTTTTGGTACATTTAGCATGTCAAAGTTGTAGTATTCAGTTTCTACTTCCGGAGAGTGTTCTGACGGAACAACCGAGAATCCAAGGCTTTGTAATATAGATACAATCTCATTTGTAGTAGAAGTTAATGGATGTACATGACCTTGTGGGATTGATTTGCCCGGAAGTGTTATATCAAGTCTATCTTTCATTAACTTTTCGTTTAGTTCTTTTTGATAAAACGAATCAAATTTTGATTTTATTGACCCTTCAAGTTTTTGGGTGATTTCGTTTGCTAAGGCGCCGATAATTCTTTTGTCATCATCAGAAAGATTTTTTAAATTCTTTTTGATTTCATTAAATTCGCCTTTGCGACTTAAATATTTTCCTCTAACTTCTTCTAAATCAGCGATTGATTGTGATTTTTTGATATCTGCGCTTGCGCATTCGTATATTTTTTCAAGTTGCTCTTTCATTTCTCTATCCTTATATTTCTCTATTAAATTTCTTTTCGTATCTTATTGACGTTGCGTCTCCATGTCCCGGATAAACAATGATGTTTTCGTCGAGATTGAACAAGATATTTTTAATGCTGTTTTGTAACTGGGCCCAATTTCCACCCGGCAAATCCGTTCTGCCAACTGCATCTTTGAATAATGTATCACCGGAAAAAAGTTCGTTATCAGTCAAAAAACAAACGCAACCTTGTGTATGTCCGGGGGTATGTAAAACTTTTACGTTGCTATTTCCAAATTTTATAATGTCATTATCTTTAAAACTGCCATCGGCAATTGGGATTTCAGTTGGTGGCAAATTGAACATATAAAGTGCTTCATTTATATGAGAAAGCCATTCGGTATCGTTTTGATGAATTAGTACATCGCAACCTAATAAACTTTTCATTTTATTAATGCCCATGACGTGGTCAAAGTGTCCATGTGTTAGAAGTATGTGTTCAACTTTTGCGCCTAGTTTTTCTATTGCGTCGATGATTTCTTGTTTAGCTTCTGAACAATCAACCAGAACGGCTGATTTGGTTTCTTCATCCATTAATAAGTAATTATTAGCATCAATAGGCCCTGCCGCAAACTGTTCGATAATCATTGTTTAGGCCCTTACAACATCAAATATTGTTTTACAAATTTTAAATAAATCTTCAGCTTGTGAAAGCGGAACCATATTGTCACCATCACAAAGTGCTTTTTCCGGTTCTGGATGAATTTCGAAAAATAAGACATTTGCGCCTGCAGCCATAGCAGATTTTGCCAAAAGCGGAACAAATCTTCTATCGCCTCCCGATGAACATCCATTCGCTCCCGGAAGCTGTACACTGTGTGTCGCATCAAATACTACAGGATAACCGGTAGATTGCATGATAGGAATTCCTCTGAAGTCAACAACCAAATTGTTATAGCCGAAGGTCGTACCTCTATCTGTAAGCAAAATGTTTTTATTGCCGGTTTCTTCAACTTTTTTTACCAATGGTGCCATTTGTTCAGGGGCAAGGAATTGTCCTTTTTTGATATTTACGATTTTTCCCGTTTTTGCTGCGGCAACAAGTAAATCGGTTTGTCTGCATAGAAATGCAGGTATTTGCAATATGTCTGCAACTTCTGCGACCGGTTCTGCTTGATCCGGAGTGTGGATATCAGTTACAATAGGGACATTGTATTTTGACTTGATTTGCGCAAGCATTTCCAACCCTTTTTGTAGTCCTGGCCCACGATATGAAGTTATTGACGAACGATTAGCTTTATCAAAAGAAGATTTAAACACAAAGTTTATACCCAAATTTTGTGTAATTTCTTTTAATACTTTTGCTGTTTCATCTAAAATCTCTTGCGATTCTATCGCGCAAGGACCGGCGAGAATAGTTAATTTATCTCCGCCGATTTCAAAATCATTTAATTTAATCTTGTTTATATTTTTCATAGTTTAATTATATGCAAAATATAAATATTATTCAACTATTTGTCTTTTATCGAAAATTATGTTAATATGAATTTGATAGGAGAGTTTTATGATTACTAAATTGTCAAATAATATTGAGTTTGCTCATAAGAAAAGTGATAACACCCCTCGAGTAACGTTATGTCTTAATTTTGCCATAACTACCGCAGAAAAGCTTGCGGGTGTGTATGTTTTGATGGCGAGATTATTGCTGCAAGGTACAAAAAATAGGACTTCTGAACAAATTGCTCGTGAATTAGATATGTATGCGATTGAATTTGCTGCTGATTTAAAACAAGATTATTTGAGGTTTAAGTTTACCGCATTAAATGAAGATTTTGATAAAGCGCTCGAATTAATGGAAGATATAATAAAAAATTCAACATTCGAAGAGTTTGAAAAAGAAGTCGCTAAAACAAAAGGTGAAATTATCGCAAAGCTTGATAATCCTAGGGTTAAAGCAGTTGACAATTTTTATAAAACAATTTTTAAAAATCATTATTATGGCAATACTTCGGCTTGTGTTTTGAATAATTTGGATAATATAACTAAAGAAGATGTTATTGCGGCTTATAATAATCTTTTGAATAACAGTAAAAAGGTTTGTGCTTTTGTTGGGGATTTGGAGTTTGAAAGTGTTTTTTCAAAATTAGAGGAAAAATTTTCGACATTACCTAATAATTCGGATTATTCAAATCAAATTCCGGTGCCTGGCATACAAACTTCGGAGGTAATAGAAGAAGTTAAAGCGGATTTAAACCAAGCGCATATTATAAAAGGTTGGCTTACTCCAACATTTGAACACGAAGATTATCCTTCTTTGTTGTTATTAAACGTAATTCTTGGCGCGAGCGGATTATCGTCAAGATTATTTTTAGAGTTGAGAGATAAAAAAGGGTTGGCCTATGTTGTGCGCAGTTCATTTGAACCGTATGCATTATGTGGAAATTTTTGTATTTATATTGCTACTGAGCCTAAAAATCTTGAGGTTTCATTAAAAGGTTTTGAAGAAGAAATTCAAAAAATAAAAAATATTCCGGTTAGTGAAGAAGAACTAGAAAATGCCAAAAATAATATATTCGGCAAATGGGCTTTTTCACTTGAAACAAATAATCAGCAAGCATGTTTATTAGCTCATTACGGTATAAATAATTTAGGTTTTGAATTTAGAGAAAAGCTTGTAGATAGAATAAAAGCTGTGTCGGTGCATGATATTCAAACTTGTGCAAACAAGTATTTTACCGAAAATTTCGTAACTTCAATTTTAAGACCATAATCTACTGGATAATGGTGATTTTTCAACTAAGTAAAATAATATAGTTGATGACTCGAGTTACAAAATTTTTTGTTGTTATTTTTTTATTTTGTTTGGTTGTAATATTTAATTTTGCAACCATTTGTACTTGTGCTCAGAGTGCAAAAGAAACAATTTTAGATTCAGCAGTTGTCGAAGAAAAAGATATATATTACCGCGAAACCCCAATAGGGTTGATTTTGAGCTTATCTAATAATCTTGTTTTTTCGGTTAATAAATATGGCCAAAAAATTATAAATCCTTATGCTTATGAAATTTTAGATAAAATCTTCGAAATAATCTCTGCAATACCTAATAAATGTGTAATCGAAGGCCATACAAGTGATGACGGGGCTGAGTTTGAAAGTTCAATTTTAAATGCTGAAGTATTGGCAAATTATTTTATATCTAAAAATAAAAGTTTACATGGGCGCATTTTTTCAATAGGTTTGGGAGATTCGGAACCTTATTCTACCGAAGATAAGAGTTATATCGGCAATGCAATGGATAACAGAATTGACATAATAATAATCGAATATAAAACTAAGCGATAATACTCTTTTGTAATCTTGAAGTTCTGGTTTCACTAAGAATATTTTTAAGTTTCATAATGGATTGTGCGTGTAGTTGGCACACCCGAGATTCGGACATTCCAATAGCTTCGCCGATTTCTTTCAGTGTCATGTTTTCTTGATAATACAAAACCATTATGGTTCGTTCTCTTTCAGGTAATCTTTTCAAAGCTCTCTCCAAGTCTTCTTTGACATTTTTTTCTTCCATTTGTTCTTGTGGATTTAATTTATTTGTATCCTGAATTGTGTCTATGATTTCAACGCTATCTTCTGAGGTGCCTTTTTTGTCGTAGATTGAAGTAACAGTCAAATCCTCAGACATTATTTTTGTAACTTTTTCTGGTTCCATGTCAATAAACTTTGCGATTTCCAATGTTGTTGGCATTCTGCCAAGCTCTTGTTTTAAAGTTTCTTGAGCATTTTTGATTGTTTTGATTTTTTGTCTAAGGCTTCTTGGTAAAAAGTCTTGCGCTCTGATTTTGTCAATAATAGCACCACGAATTCTTATGAGTGCATAAGTCTCAAATCGAGTATTTTTTTGAGGGGAAAATCTTTCGATTGCATTTATAAGTCCTTCAACTCCGTAACCGGTAATATCTTCTATTGAAATTGTTGCCGGCAACGTGACTTTTACTCGTCCTACTACATAGCGTATAAGATAAATGTATTGCACAATTAGGGTATCCCTTGCGGATTTATTATTCTTATCTGCAAAATATTCATGCCATAAAGCTGTCAGTTCTTCTTCTGACAGACGCTTAATGTTATTATAAGATGTAAACTCAAAGCTTTCGCTCATCAACCTACCCAAATTGTTGTTCGTAATCGGTTTTGATAAAAACCACTTTTTTATTCTACATCATATACAATTTTAGTAATCATTTAAAAGGTTGAATTTTACATCGACTACTACTTCTATAAGTTTACAAGTTAAGAGTTTTTAACCGTATCAGCCTCTTCTTGTTCTTGAAGTTCATTTTTCTTGATTTCCAATTGTGTAATTCTGGCGCCGTCTATAGCTTTTACTGTAAATGTGAAGTTCGGCATTGATACGCAATCTCCGACTTGCGCCAATCTGCCGAGAAGTTTTACTACTAATCCGCCAATTGTATCAACATCTTCATCTTCAAGACTATCTTCAGGTAAATTAAAGTATTCCGCCATTTCATCTAATCTAAACATAGCGTTTGCCAAATACGTATCGGGCGCAATTTCTTTAATATCAACTTCTTCTTCCTCATCGAATTCATCTTGTACATCGCCAACAATTTCTTCAATAACATCTTCCAAAGTTATCAAACCTGATGTCCCGCCAAATTCATCGATTACAACTGCCATTTGGCAATTACGTTTTTTGAATTCTAAAACAAGATTATCTAATGTCATAGTTTCCGGAACAAGAAATACCGGACGTTGGATTTGTTGAATTTGTTTTTCTTCGTTATTTAAAGATAACATATATAAGTCTTTAACGTGAATAAAACCAGTAATGTCGTCAATATCTTCGTTGTATACAGGATATCGTGTAAATTGGTTTTCTGCAGCAACCTTATTTAATTCCTCAAACGACATATCCAACGGAACGCATATCATATCGGTTCTTGGTATCATAACTTGTTTTGTTGTTAAATCTGAGAATTTGAAAACATTGTGAAGCATGTCTTTTTCAGTTTCGTTTAAAACTCCGCCGTCGTAACTCGCGTCAACCAACATATCAAGTTCTTCAGTTGAATGAACTAATGAGCCTTTGTGTGATGTTGGGATTTTCATAAGTTTTAATAGCCAATTGCCAAACCCGTTTAATAAATAAATAAAAGGATTGAATATAAATGTTACTGCTTGCATTGGTTTTGCAACAACAAGAGCTGTTTTTTCGGTATATTCAAGGGCAATTGATTTTGGTACAAGTTCACCGATTACTACGTGTAAAAATGTAATCAATGCAAAAGCAATTGAAACTGATAAGCTATGTGTGGCCAAAGTTTGTCCGGTTCCCGGAAGGAATTCGAATAAAGGTTCGATTATTTTGGCGAGGGTGGCTTCGCCGACCCAACCTAAACCAATACTGGAGATTGTAACACCTAATTGAACTGCGGCAATAAATTTATCCAAGTCAGATAATGCTTCCATTGCTATAGGCGCATTTTCGTCTCCTTCATTGACAAGTTGTTCAATTCTTGTTTTTCGAACTTTTACCATTGCAAACTCTGAAGCAACAAAAAAACCGTTTGATAGTAATAAAAAAGCAATTATAAATAAATTAAAAATTGTCTGTCCCGAGTCACTCATCTCTTATATTTTAAATCCTTATTTGAATAATACATTAATCTGATTATAATAGTATTCTTGATAAAATGCAAGTGCATTACAAAATACTATTTTAAGCATTCTATAATTTTTGGTAATACCTCAAATACATCCCCTACAATGCCGTAATCGCAGTGTTCAAAAATAGGAGCATCTTTATCAATATTAATTGCAAAAATTTTATCCGAGTTTTCTATACCGACAATGTGTTGAATAGCTCCGGAAATCCCGCAGGCGATATAAATTTTTGGAGCAACCGTTACTCCGGTTTGACCAATTTGCTTGTCGCGTGTTGCTAAACCTTCATCTACTGCTGCACGTGTTGCACCGACTTGTGCATTCAAAATTTTTGCTGCCTCTTCTAATAATTCAAATCCTTTTGCGTTTTTCATACCCTTGCCACCAGCAATGATAATTTTTGCATCTAGGAGTTTGTTGCGAGAATTTTCGATTCCTTTTATAAAGTTTAAAATTTTGACGTTTTCGTTTGTGTCAGTAAAATTTGGTTCTTTATATATAAATTCAGTTTTTTTGATAACGTCTTTGTCTAATGGTTTGAATACATTTGGGCGAACGGTTGCCATTTGTGGGTAATTTTTGCATAAGATGGTTGCCATTAATTGCCCGCCAAATGTCGGACGAGTTGCGGCAAGTTGGCCTTTGTCGTTTATGTCAAGTTCTATACAATCCGCAGTCAATCCGGTATGAAGTGCCGTAGAAATTCTTGGGGCAATGTCACGACCTTCGGTTGTCGCACCGATTAGAATAATTGACGGATTAATTTCCTTTATTGTATCAATTGCAACTTTAGAATGAATTGACGAAATATAATCCTTTAATCTATCGCTTTCTACTGCAAAAACTTTGTCTATACCAAATTTTTCAAAGCCTTCAGTAAAATTTTTTGTATTATCTGGTGTCGTTAAGATTAATGCCATTATAGGTTCGTTATTCAATTTCGCGGAAAGCTCTTGTGCTTTGGCTGCTAATTCAAAGAATACCGGATGTATAAATCCAGATTTTGTCATTTGAGCGTATATTAAAATTCCATTATTCATTTGTCATACACTCCTTTAAATTTTTGCAAAATTCATCATTATCAACAATTAGGCAATTATGTTTTTTAACCGGCCTAAAAGCTTTGCTAACATAAGTAGGTGATCCTTTGAGTCCAACATCTTCTGCTTGAAGCCCTATGTCATCGGCAGTTAAAGTTTTTACTTCAGTGTTTTGCGCTTTTTTAATCCCGTTGATTGTAGGGCGCGAAGGTTCGTAATTACCTTGTAAAACACAAATAAGAGCCGGAAGTTTTACTTGTAAAGTTTCAGTGCCTTCTTCAAGTTCTCGTCTAACTGTTACGTAAAATTCGTTTGCATCGACAATTTCCTTTACAAATGTAACTTGTGGAATATTTAAGTTACCGGCAATTGCGGGGCCGGTTTGTGCGGTATCTCCATCAACTGCAAATTGTCCGCAAATTATTAAATTAAAATCCGAAAAATTGGTTTTTATTGCAGCAGAAAGTGTTTTTGCAGTGGCGTAGGTGTCAGCCCCTGCAAATTTTCTATCTGATAGTAAACAAGCATTATCACAACCTAATGCTATTGTTTTTTTGAGCATGTCTTGAGCTTGGTTAGGGCCCATTGTTAGGGTTGTAATTTCTACGTCTATTTCAGTTTTTTTGATTTTTAAGGCTTCTTCTACTGCAAAAATATCAAACGGATTTATAACACTTTCCAAACCTTCACGCTGAATTGTGTTATTTTCTGTCCATTTGATATTTGTTGTATCCGGAACCTGTTTTACACAAACAAGAATTTTCATCATAATTGAATCTCAAATATATTATAACTAAGATTTTTTCTGTTTAGAATTAGCCTCTAGTAGAGCATTGTAGGCTAATAAGTATAGTGAACATTTTTTTACACTCGGAACAAACCATGCACATCTTTCTTGTGTGCAAACCATGTCAATACCTGAACCTACGCTCATTAGCGGGCAATATGGAATATCTTTTCCTGCCATTGTTTATTCTCCTAATTTTTCACTGTTTGTTTTAACAAGTTGCAATTTTCATCGCGTTTTTTTTCTTGGTCTTTATATATTCTGGTTCTGTTGATAACTTCATCAAAACCTATTTCGTGAGCATTAAAGTCCGGTCCGTCAACACACGCGAATTTAACTTTGCCGCCAACGGTAACGCGACATGCTCCGCACATTCCTGTACCGTCAACCATAATCGGGTTCATGCTCGCTTCGGTATAAATGCCTTTGTCTCTGGTCATATTAGCTACAGCTCTCATCATTGGCATAGGGCCTACAGCAATTGCATAATCTACTTTTTCATTGTTCATAATTCTTTCAAGAACTTGTGTTACAAAACCTTTTTCGCCCAATGTGCCGTCGTCAGTAGTAACAAATAATTCGCTACATGCATCTTTCATTTTATCTTCCCAGAAGATTAGTTCTTTTGTTCGGGCACCCATAATCATGTAAACTTTGTTGCCGGCTTCTTTAAATGCTTTTGCAATCAAATAACAAGGTGCAGCACCGTAACCGCCAGCAAGACAGACAACCGTACCGTATTTTTTAATGTGTGTAGGTTGCCCTAAAGGCCCTACCAAGTCGACAATTTCGTCACCAACACCAAGCTCGGCAAGTTTTTTGGTTGAATATCCGACAGCCATAAATACAATTGTTAAATGTCCTTTTTCTTTATCAACATCGGCAATTGTTAACGGTACTCTTTCACCGTTTTCTTCGGCTCTGAATATAATGAATTGCCCGGCTTTTGCGTTGCGAACCACATAAGGTGCGTCAATAGTTATTTCAAATTGGTTTGGACAAATTTCTTTTTTTGATAATATTTTATATCCCATTTTCTTTTTCTCCTAGCTTTTCTCTATAATTCAAATTATACTACAAAAAAATTAATTGCACGTTTTGTATGTATAATCAGGGGTTTGTTGTAAACGTTCTTCTATTTGTTCGAAAGTTAAAAGTCCTTTTGTTGCGCCAAATTCAGATACTACACCGGCAGAGTTTACTGAGGCCATCATTAAAGCTTTGCCTATGTCTCTTTGGGTCTTGTGTAAAGCTGCGCAGAAAGTTGATGCAAAAGCATCACCGGCACCTAGGGTTGAAACAACCGGACTGTCAAATACCGGACAAAAATAGAACGTTTTGCCGTCGTAGGCATAAGCGCCGTTTCCACCATCGGTAATTACAATAATCTGATAATCTTTTACTTTTAGTTTTTTGAACATTGCAACTACATCAGGATGGATTAAATCGCAAGAAAATTTTTCTTCTCTTGTATCCGGTCTAACTTGGATTTGGGTGGCCAAGGCTGCTTCTTCTTTGTTCATTACCACAATGTGGGCATTTTCTAAAATCCCTTTGATATACGTAAAACCTTTTTTCAAGCTCGTTGAACCGGCATTGAAACATACGAAGACATCGTTTTCGTTTGCGAATTTGACAATATCATCAAGAACTTTATTGCTTTCACCATTTAACGGGGCGATGTAAAGTAGACGAGATTCTTTTATTGCTTCAAAATTGATGTCGTTAAGTTTTAATAAAGCATTAGCGCCACGATGCGCCAAAACAGTTCTGTCGCCGGCAAAGCTGGTTAAAATTATTGAAAATCCGGTGGAAATATTTTTGTCAATAATTATGCTTGACAAATCTACATTGCGATTTTGGAAAGCTTTCATTATGCCTTCAGAATAAATATCTTGCCCAATTTTGAAAATCGCTCCGGTTTTATAACCTAAGTTTGCAAAATTCATTGCGGTATTAACACCGCCTCCGCCAACATTAGAATCAAAGTCACTTATTTCAACTTTTGCTCCGTACGGATAACTCATAAATTCTGAACGTTTATCTTTAGAACATACAGATACAATATTTGCATCATCGCATTCTACAAAAACATCCATTGTGGCACTGCCGATTGTAATTATGTCGTTCATATTGTTCTCCACCTTATTTGTATGGTATCATAAGAATGGCTCATTGTAAATATATGTAAAATTAAGGTGAGATTTGGTAAAATTATATATTTACGGTTGTTAATACTATACAATCTCTGGAGAAATCAATGAAAATCGAAAGTATTACGTTTATAAAAAATACTACTTTGCAAAATAATAGGTATCAAAATAGCAAGTCGAAGGTTTATAATCATTCAAACAACTACAATCCTATTGCCTATATGGATTTTGGCATAAGTTTTAGGGGCAGAACCCCTGAAAACTTTTATTCGCAAAATTTTAATCGCGAAAATATGCCATATTCAATGAAGAATTATTTGAATTATGATTATGAACAACGGAAACATATTCCGCCCGAGCAGATGATGCACGAAGTTTTTAAATATATCGAAATTGCAGATAATTTTAATGAAGTAAAAGACTTATACCCTAATGAGGATTTGTTTTTGGGTTTACATCCGAACACAAAACGTTCAATATCCAGTGTATTGTATGAGGTAAAAACAGCAAGAGAGCTATGTGATGAACCACTTTTTAAAGATGGTAGTGATGACTTGGGTATGTATTTGTTGCGAAAGATTTATCTTGAAGGCAAGACAATAAAAGAAATAGATAAAGATTTTAAAGACAAAGACATGAACCCAGTTTATAAAGGTATTATCACAAAACCTATCAATTATGATACTACTGAGGCTTACGGTATAAAATATCCTAATGCACCGTTTTGGAATTCTTTTATTGCAACAAGAGAAGAATATAAAAAATTCTTCATTACATTACCTAAAAACACTGTAGATCCAAATAGAATTGAAGCCCACAAGAAAAAACAAGCGACAAACAAAGTTGAAGAAAATGATAAATTAGAGACCAAACCTCGCAAATATAATATCAAACAACACAAAAAAAATGATATCGCGCGTGAAGTAAAAGAGTCAAAAGGTGACTTAAAAGCTATAGAAACAAAAATCAAACGACGTTACGGAAGTGATGATCCGGAAGCTTCGTTCTTTTTGAAATACATGAGCCCGATTATGACTCTTGCAACAGACAGAATACATTTGTCCGAAGAACTAAAATTGTTTGCCGAGAATGAACGCAGTAATGGAAAAAGTGGTGATGAAACATATATGCTTGAGCGATTTTGGAAACAAAATCCGAGAGTTTTAAATGATTTTGCCAAAACAATTCCAAGTACGATAGAAATGTTTGAAGAAGCTTATGGTATAGGTGGTGTTATTCCTATTAACAAAAATTTAGAGGTTGTAACGGTAAATACTACAAATCAGTATGTTATAGATAAAGTCTCGTCAGAATTTGTTGAACTTTTAAATTATACACAAAATATTGCTCCAGAAAGAGAAAAACGCTATGCGGAACATGATAGATTGCAGCAAGAATGGGAAAAATATTTTGTCAATAAGTATGGTGTGCAAGAAGAAGTAAATGAGATAGAAAATGTTCCTACTGTTGAAATTCAGACAAGTGATGCAAAAAGTTCAGATCTTGGCGAAAAAGAACAAATAATGACGTTATTACAAAGGCGTTTGCGTATGTTTCCTAATAAATTTGCGCAAAAATATATGAATGATTTTTTAAATTCGTCATTATATTTGAATGAATGTGAAAGTTTGTTAGATAGTAAATTAGAGAGTTCTAATTTTAGTAAATACAATGTGAATTATTCCTTATCAAATCTTCGTGAATCGGGTGCTGCAGCTTTTGCTATTACAGATATTATAGCAAGAAATACAAAGAGCACTTTAAATGAACATTTGCTCGCGAGAATAGATCCTTACATTAGCTATCCGTTATTGTTAGCTGGTTCGAAAAATATTATAAAGGCGCACTCAAAAGAATTAAATGAGTTATACAATATTTACTTAACTCCATTAACAAATAAAGAAATTAACAAAGTTCCGCATATTATAATGGATGAAATTTTGGCGTATGATAATTCTGCTGTTGGGAAGAATAATGATGTTAAAGAAATTATTTTGATGTTGAAAGAGTCTGCTCAAAAGAGTATCGATAGACGTAGAATAATGAGAGAGTTTATAACAGCTGCGATAACTAGAGAATTACACTATGCAAAATCTTTCTTAATGCAAAAAGATTTGTCAAATGAAATTAAACAAAATAAAATGGAAAGTTTTATAGAAGCTATGCTTAACATGAAAGCTTTTGGAAGTGCATTGATTAATACCATTGATGGTGATGTAGTAAAAAAACATCTAGATAACTTATCACCGCAAGTAAGACAATCATTTGCGGCTGGCCTTGATAATTATGAATATAGGCAAATTGTAAAATCGCAAAATAAAACGCAATTTTAACCCTGGAGATAACAATGAAAGTAGAAAAAATTACATTTACCGCTAATACCAAATTACAAAATGGAAAATATGAGAATAAAAAAGAAAATGTCCATAATTATTCTCGTAATTATAATCCGATAGCTTATAAGGATTTTAATATAAATTTTGGCGCAAGATTGTTTAGAACTCCTGAGAATTTCTATGCTCAATCTTTTAACCAAAATGGTATGCCACAAACAATGAAAGATTATTTGTATGATGACTTTGAAGACCGTAGAAAAATGCCTCCGGCACAAATGCTTCGATTAGTTTTTGATGATATCAACGAAACAAAATCGTTAGAACAAGTAAAAAGGCTATACAAAGACGAACCTTTATTCAAAAATCTTACGGATACTCCAAATAGAAAGGTTCGTACCGGAGTTCTTGCAGAAATCGATTTGATGAAGCAAGACGGAAAAACGTTATTTAAAAATGGGCAAGATAATTTAGGTCTATATATTCTTCGAAAAATTTATGCTGAATCTAAAACTTTAAAAGAAATAAATAAAGATTTTCAAAAAGATATTTCTGTACATTATAAAGGGTTGAGTGATATTGATTATTCAACATTATCTGCTTATGGTATAAAATTTCCAAATAATTCGTTTTGGAAATCTTTAACTGCAACGAGAGAAGAATTCCCTTATGAATACAAACCTCGCAAACCTATTGCGGAAAGACATTCTGCAGGGGGAAGAGCTGTAGCACTTGGGAAACAAATTGAAAAACCTAAACAAAAAGGTAAGTTTGAAGATGTTAAAGACTGGGAAATTGACAAATTAACTGATGCAATGGTTAGGGGTAACGGTTCAAAGACTCAAACTGAAAGATTGTTAAAAAAACACGCTTCTCATAATAAAGAATCGTTGAATTTTGTTGCTAAATATATGGGTGAAATTAATTCGTTAGTTTTGGAAAAACTTCACATATCAGATGATATGAAAGATTATTTTGAAAATTATGATGACTTAACTAAAAATCAAAAAGAAAAGTTTGAATCTTATATGAAAATTCCTCAAATTAATGAACATCGTTCGAAAGTTATGTCTGCAACCATTAGGTTTTTCTTTGATGTTTATGGTGTTGATGGCAATAATGAAGAGTTTCAAGAGTTGTTAGAATATACGCATAATATAAAGGCTAAACGTATTGAAAATCAACGAAAACACAATCTTTTGCAAGAAGAATATGAACGTGAACTTGGTATTTTTGAAGAAAATAACCCAATGGAGGCAACGACTGTAGGCACTAGTGAACTCGTAAAACCGAAAAATATTCAAGAATATTTAGATGAAGTAAAAGATGATTATGATGTTGAAACTTTTGAATTTGATACTCCACAAGGAAAGGTTGTAATCCTTTCTAATACGAAAGAAATATTGAATGACTATTGGCGTGACAAAACCGTATTTATGCCGAAATTTTTTGCTAATAAATTTGTTGATTTTGTAAAACAAGAGCAATCTGAGAATGATTCATATATTTTATCTGCAGTGCTTAGGAGTAAAGGTGTAGATTTGCCACAAGATGATAGGTTAATTGCTGGAGATGCGATTTCAGAAATTGAAACAGACATGTATCAGAAGTTTTCTGATGAGAATAAAATTGATGTATTAGCAACTCAACAAGCGGTAATTGATATATTTATGGCATTAACAAATGGAAATGTTTCCCCTCGAATTTTTGCATTAGGTGTGTTTGAAATGGAAGATTTATATAAAAATCTTTCGGATGAAGGTAAAGCCGTGTATGCCACAAAAAAACAAATGCTAGATGATGGATATAAGTGTTATAAACAAAAGTTAACTGATACAGAGGCTCGCAAGGTTGTTCTTGCCTTGGTTGAACAATTACGTAATTATAGTGATAAAGATTCTATAATTACCGGTAATGATATATTCGGAAGCATGAAAAAGGTTATCCCAATGTTGAAGCTCATTTTAACCAATAAAAATTCTCATGTCCGAGAACCGTTAAAGCAACAGTTAGTAAATTATTATAAAAATTATCACGGTGGAAGTGGAAGAGTTTTATTGCTCAAAAATTACAATCCTGAATTTAAGAATGCAAAGATGCAGCAAATGTTAACTCATTTTATCTATGATAATAGTGAATTGGTTTTGTGTAGTATATATGCAGACCCAAATGCGCTTGAATATGCAAGGTTAAACGATCCGGAATTATATATGTATTTAAAAAATGAGTATAATGATAAAGTAATAAGGAGTATTTATCGTTATTAAGTATGTGATGATATTTAAAGAGGCGAACCGTTATCGGTTCGCCTCTTTGTATTTATTGATTGTTTTAGCCAAGTTGTGCTTTTTCTTCTTCAGAAACGCCTTTGATTGTTAGGTTAACTCTGCCTTTATCGTCAATTTTGATTACTTTAACGATGACTTCATCACCTACATTCAAATGTGGTTCAATAGTTTCGATGCGTTCTTGGCAAACTTGCGATATATGAACCATACCATCTTTACCCGGAGCTAACTCTACAAATGCGCCGATAGGAATGATTCGAACAACTTTACCTTTCAAAATCATACCTTCTTGAGCTTTGAAAGTAAGGTCTTTAATCATTTTCTTCGCAATTTGAGCCCCTTCTTGATCGTTAGAAGTGATTGTTACTACACCACTGTCTTGAATATCAATTTCAGCACCCGAAGCGTCGATAATCGCGCGGATTTGTTTTCCACCAGGTCCGATTACTGTTCCGATATCTTCAACCGGAATTGTCATCGTTGAAATGCTTGGTGCATAAGGTGAAAGTGATTTTGCAGGTTCTGTAATTGCTTTTCTCATTTCGCCTAGAATATGCAATCTGCCTTCTTTCGCTTGGAACAAAGCTTTTCTTAGAGTTTCGTTCGGAATTCCTTTAGCTTTCATATCCATTTGAAGTGCTGTAATACCGTTGTCATCACCAGTAACTTTGAAATCCATATCGCCAAGGAAGTCTTCAATACCTTGAATATCGGTTAATACTACCGGTTCGTAACCGTCTTCTTTAATCATACCCATTGCAACGCCGCCAATCATTGATTTGACCGGAACGCCGGCATTCATCAACGCCATTGATGAACCGCAAGTTGAAGCCATTGATGTTGAACCGTTTGATTCTAAAACATCAGAAGTTACGCGGATTGTATATCCAAAATCTTCTTGTGAAGGTAGTGCCGGAACATTTGCACGTTCTGCCAAATTACCATGACCAACTTCACGTCTGCCTGGGCCTCTTAAAGGTTTTACTTCACCAACGGAGAAACCAGGGAAGATATATTTGTGCATATAAGTTTTTTCAGTTTCAGGGTCAACGCCGTCAAGTTCTTGTTTCATACCTGGGCCGGCAAGCGTTGCTACTGATAAAACTTGAGTTTGTCCTCTTGTAAATACTGCAGAACCATGTGCTCTAGGTAAAACGCCGACTTCGCACCATATAGGACGAACTTCGTTTGGTTTTCTTCCGTCAGCACGAACGTGTTCTTCCAAAATCATTGCGCGCATAACGTGTTTTTCTGCTGCTTTAAATTCTTCAGCAACAAAGTCAACGCCGGTTTCTTCAATCATAGTTCTGATTGCGTGGTCTTCCGGTAGTGCGTCAATTTTTTCTTTTACAAGTTTTTTTGCAGCTTCCAATTTTTCTTGACGGTATGCTCTGTCAAAATTATGATAAGCGTCGTGAATCATTGCTCCGGCGGTTTCTTCGATAATCTGTTTTAATTCAGAAGTATCATAAGGGTTTACGAATTCTTCTCTTTCCACGCCACATTGTTTTGCAAATTCAAGTTGAGCTTCACATTGTTTTGCGATTTCAATTTGAGCAAATTCAACTGCTTCCATAATGTCGTCTTCAGTTACAAACTTGCAACCAGCTTCAACCATAATTACACTGTCGTGTGTGCCGGCAACAACTATGTCCAAGTCAGACTTGTCTGCTTGTTGGTGTGTAGGGTTAGCAATCAATTGACCATCAATTTTTGAAACTCTAACTGCACCGATTGGGCCTTCAAAAGGGGCTCCGCTAAGCATTAATGCGCAAGATGCACCTAACATAGCCAATGTATCAGGTTGATTTTGTTGGTCATAACTGAACAATTGAGCAACGATTTGAATATCATTTCTGTAACCTTTAGGGAATAAAGGTCTTATTGGTCTGTCAATCAAACGGGAAACAAGGATAGCTTTATCGCTTGCTTTACCTTCAGAACGGTTGTAACCGCCCGGAATTCTTCCGATAGAAGACATTCTTTCTTCATAATCAATCAATAATGGGAAAAAATCTATTCCGACACGTGGTTCTTTTGAAACTACAGCGTGAACAAATAACATTGTATCGCCACAACGTACGGTTACAGAACCATTTGTGGAATTTGCATACTTCCCGGTTTCTACAGTTACGGTTTTTCCACCGATTTCTAACTGCATTTGTTTTGTTTCAGGTATCATAGTTTTCCTTTCTTATGCGCTTCTTGCGCATTTTTGTTATCCACCTATATTGTACAGTAGGATTATATAACAAATATAAAAATAATAAAAGACCTAAAAAATCAGTTGGTTGCCAAAAAATAATTTGTGACCTATAATAGGTTGTATGGAAATAATAAGTATTGAAAAACAAAAGCATATTTGTGACGAGATAAAATTTGAGGTTACTGGCGAAAAACTTGCCTATGTGGATTTTTTGCTTAATAAAAATCCGGTTCTTATGGAGTTTAAAAATACTTTGACCGGATTAACAATAGATGAAATTTCTGCGAAAATCCCGCGTGCAACGATTAATCCGGAAATAATGCTTATTCTAAAAGAATTAGAGGCACAGCTTAAAAAAACGATTAAAAATAATAATTTAAAAATCGAGATTTATAAGTTAAAAAATAACAATTCTCCACAAGTGTAATATAGATTTTCCTTTTTATGATAAAATTTTTTTATGAGTTTTAACAGTAAATATAATGAGATTATAGATATCATAAATGATGATTTGAATATTGTTAGTCAAAACATTCTCTCTTCAATTGCGCTTGATGGGGTTTTAAATACAGAATTGTTAGAGTTTTTGAAGTCTCCTTCAAAAAAAATACGTCCGGCTCTTGGTATTTTATATTTGAAGGCGTTGAACGTAGAGTTAACATTTGAACATTATGAACTTTTTGCAGCAATTGAACTTATACATAGTGCATCATTAATACATGATGACATAATTGATGCAAGTGCGCTTAGGCGTGGTAAAGAAACGATAAACTGTAAATTTAATAATAAATTGGCCGTTCTCGCGGGAGATTATGTACTTTCGGTTGCGTTGAGTAAAATAGCACACCTGAATAAACCGGAAATACTCAGTTTGTTTGCCAAAACATTTGAAGAAATGTGTGTTGGCGAGATTCATCAACATTATAATTTGTTTAAAATTCCGACATTAGATGAATATTTACAAAAAACAATACACAAAACAGCCAATCTTTTTGCGACTACAATCGAGGCGGGATTGGCGCTAAGTCAAATTAAGAACTCAGAAGCGGTTGATTTTGGTTTGAATTTTGGTATTGCGTTTCAGATAAGAGATGATTTATTAAACATAATTTCGTGTCAAAAAACAGATAAACCAATTAATAGTGATATTGATTGCGGGATTTATAATGCACCGGTTATTTTTTCCGGTGGAAAAGAAAATATAATGACCGGAATTGAAAAAACTTATATTTTGTTGAATAATTATATTGATAAGTCTAAAAAATCACTTGAACAGTTAAATGACAGTGATTATAAAATTGCACTAAAAACACTTGCGGGAGAGCTTTATAATGTCTAGATATATAAGTAAAGATTTAACAAAAGCTGATGTAATTGATGCCTTAAAGTTTATTCTTTCAAAAGAAGGGGATTTGGATGTTAAAGAGAATAAAACTCTTAACGAAAAATTTAGGGATTTTTCGAGTGAAATCGTTGGTTGTATCAAAGATATTGTTACTCTCAAAGTAGTTAAAGATTTGTTTAGTGAAACTTGTAGTGATTGCAAGGATTGTGTCAATTTTTTAAAAAATCTCTTTACACTTAAATATTTTAAAGATTTTTTATCAGATTTGGAGCGAGAACCGCTCGATAAAGCAAAACTTATTAGATATGGTAAAAAAACAAAACGAGTTTTGGCTGAAATTGTTGAAACAGTTGTTTTTGTGCTTGTTGCGGTCATAATAATAAGGTTTTTTATTTGTGAATTACGATGGATTCCGTCCGGTTCGATGAAACCTACACTTATTGAAGGTGACAGAATAGTGGTTGAGAGATTTTCTCGTTTTAAATCAACGCCGCAGCGTGGTGATATTATGGTGTTTTATCCTCCGTCTGAAAAGTTGGAAAATACACCGACCAAAGTTATGGCAAGGCTTGTAGGTTTATTTTGCAAAGATACTGCCTATATCAAGCGAGTTATAGGTTTGCCGGGTGATAAATTGGAAATAAAAATGGATAAATCAGGCAAATATAGTGTTTATATAAATGATAAAGAACTTAACGAACCTTATATAAAAAGTGCCTATGATTTTTCACCATGTACAAATAAAGATGTTAATTGCGGACCTTTAATAGTGCCACAAGGTCATTATTTTATGATGGGCGATAACCGTGGTGATTCGTGGGATAGTCGATATTGGGGCACTGTGCCACAAGATAGATTTATTGGAGAAGCCGTATATCTTTTTTGGCCGATAAATCGCATAAAAAAACTGGAGAATTAAAATAAAGCTTGTCATTTGTTTAAAAATTTGATATATTGGGTATATGAAAAATATGCGTCTG
>JAZSRN010000001.1:0-7135 GCA_045538535.1 Candidatus Gastranaerophilaceae bacterium
TTCCCGCATTTTCGGTAGGGCTGGGTTCACCAAGCCGAGCAGAGGAATGAGCACGAAGTGCGAAAGTCGAACACGCGTCTGTCGAAACCGCGCTTTCGACAGCAAGTGTGAGCGGTTCCGTTTATCGCGAGGCGCAGTAGCTAGTTCGGGTACAAAGGCAGCCTTTACCCTCGCCGAAGTCCTTATCACCCTAGCAATTGTCGGGGTTGTAGCGGCGTTGACGTTGCCGAACTTAATTGCCGATTACAAAAAGAAATCAGATGTTGTTAAATTGAAAAAAGCCTACACAACACTACAGCAAGCTTTTCGACGTTCAGAAGTTGACAATGGCTTTTCTGAAAACTGGGATTTGCCAGATACCGTAGGTGTAGAGGCTTATTGGGAAAAATATTGGAAACCATATTTTAACAATCCTACTCGGTGTTTGACTACTACTGAATGTGGTTTTAAATCAAGTGGTCCTTATACCAATTTAAATGGAAATACTTGTCAATTGGGTGTTACTCCAAACCGTACTAGAGTAATTTTTTCTTTAAGTGATGGAACTATGTATATAATTCTGACAGCAAATGGTGATGGCGATGGCGGTTGGGCTAGTAGTAATCATATTTATGTTGATATTAATGGTTCAAAAAAACCCAATGTACTAGGCCGTGATGTATTTCAATTTGAAAGAGTAAATGGTAAAGGGATTATGCCATTGGGGTATAATTATACTGATGAAATTATTGAACGTGATTGTTCATTAAATGGTACGGGTACCACTTGCGCTCGTAAAATTATGAGTGAAGGTTGGGAAATGAATTATTAGTGAGAATTTAATTCAAATCGCAAAATGGACAAGAGATGGACATGAAATATTTACTAAACCCTTTAAAATAACTGGGCGATACGTGACTGTCTTGCTCACTCGCGCTAAAAAAGGGAAGTTTTACCTTCCCTTTATTTGGGCGATACGTGACTCGAACACGTGACCCCCACAATGTCGATGTGATGCGCTACCAACTGCGCTAATCGCCCTTATTTAATTTTATTGATTGTTTTATCAAAACACGTAACAAAATTAAATCAGTTACTACATAATATGAAAGATTGTCTTTGATGTCAATAGATAATATTAAAATTCAGGCGCTAATGTTTGTGGATAGCAGCCTGAAATAAAAGAATATTCGGATTTACTTTTAAAATCTTATTGGAATACCTACGTTTACATATCCTCCGTTGTTGTAATGCGGATATTCGTGGTATGTGTGATAGTCGTGCCAACCTAATCGGCAATTGCAGCGATAAGGATATCTCCAGTAGTCATATCGGTTAAATACTCCGCCAATGTTGATGTATGCTGTGTTATGCCTTCGGTGTATTCTTGGTGGCATGTGATGATGATGCCCTCGTCCGCTATGTATCGCGGGGCCTCTATGCGGACCATGGTTCGGTGCGGCAAATGCGGGAGTTATCATGCCCAAAATTGCTAAAATACCTACAAAAGTAAAAATCTTTTTCATTTCCTAACCTCAACTTTCAATAATAGAACGAATTTGAATTTTATTTGTTCATTAAAGGTTAATTTTTTTAAAATTTTATCTTTTGCCAAATATTTGCCTTTAAATCTCCGTCGTCATTAATCGGTCTGAAGCCATATTTCAAAAGAGTTTCTCTGACCAAGTCGGTGTCCATTGTCTGTAATGTCTCATCTTTTCCCATTACTAAATAACCGCCGTCACATAAACTATCTCTAAATTTTTGAATAAGGCTTGAACAAATTATTTCAGCATCTTTTTTGAGTTGTCTGTAATAAAAATTTGTATCTTCTGTAATTAAGTGATAAATTGTGTTTCTAAATAAAATAGCCTCGGCTTTTTCGTCTTGTGTAATTTTGTCAATGTCTCGGATATCTAATTGCATAAAAGAGCAATTTTCAGCTTTGCCGTCACGTAATCGGAATCCTTGTGCGTCAAAGTTTAGAGGCCAAGCTTTAAAATATTTTTTGACAAACCATTCTGAAACTCTTTGTCCGATTGATTTTTTTTGGCTAGGGAATATTTCATCTGTTGCTTCAAAATATTCTTCGAAAAGTTTTTTGTATTTGAGTTCTTGCTCTGTTAGCGGTCTGTCGATAGGTGTCCATAAATACATGTCATTGAAGGGTTCAAAATTATACGGTGAAATATAACCGGATGGCACTTTTTGAGGTTTTTGTAAAATGTAATGTCTGCTTTGTGCATATTTAACTGATTCTTTGCTTAGGTCAATTCCAATGATTTGTATTTTGTCTTTTACATCGTCCAAAAGCATACTGAATGATACTGCTTCTTCTCCTGTAGAACAACCTGCTGAAATGATTTTAAGTTTATCTTTTTGGCCGAAGTTTTCAAGCAATAGTTTTTTTAATATTTCGTCGGTTTCTATTTCTCTAAAAAATGAAGTTTGGTGGCGTAATGTATCAATGCCGTTTTTTGCATATTTTTCGGTCCACAAGCGTGCGCCGAATGTTACTGTGTCACAATTATTCGGCTGTGTGAAATTGGTACTTAAAGAGGTACCGTTTTGTATTTGTTTGAGTTTGTATGTTCTATATGTAGGGGTGTTTAATATTATCATAATATTGTTTTTAAAATCTGAACAAAATTTTTTTTGATATAAGAATTGATAAAAGTGGTGCGGCACTTTCTCAAAAGTGCCGCACCAGTGATAGTTTTAATTATTTATTATCTTTGATATTGTTGTGCAATTGATTCTCCGTTTGTCATTTTTGTTAGAACTTCAATTGCTTTTTTCAATTGAACGTCATCTTTGTTTTTGATGTTTTCTTCAGTCAATTCAACTTTGATATCCGGTGCAATACCTTTCTTGTTGATATCAGTGCCGTTTGGAGTTAAATATTTTTGGATTGTTATATTAATTCCGGCATCGTGCGGTAATCTGTTAATTTCTTGTACCAATCCTTTGCCAAAAGATTGTTCACCTATAACAATTCCGCGATGGTTGTCTTTTATTGCACCTGAGAAGATTTCGCTTGCCGATGCTGAACCTTTATTTATCAATACTACAAGCGGTTTTTTTGTGTAAACAACATTTGAAGCTCTTTGGGTTTCTTTGTAGCCGTCTCTGTCAACGGTGCTAACAATAGTTCCACCGTTTAAAAACATATCCGAAATATAAATGGCATTTGTTAACAATCCGCCCGGATTTGAGCGAAGGTCAACGATAAATCCTTTTTTGTCTTTGGAGTTGTTTAGTATATCACCAAACTCTTTTGCAGCATTTCTGCTTATAAAAGAACTTAGGCGGATATAACACAAGTCGTTAGGGATAACCGTTTCAATTGGTGTTTTTTGTGAAATAGATTTTACTTCAATTTCTGCCCTTGTAATTGTATATTTTTTAGGTTCATTATCTTTTCTTTTTATTAATAATGTAACCGTTGTTCCTTCTTGGCCACGTATTTTGTCGGCAGCTTTGTCAATTGTAATTCCTTTTGTGCTGACGCCGTCAATTTCAAGGATTTCGTCATCCGCCAATAATCCTGCTTTTTCGGCCGGTGTGTCTTCTATCGGTGCAATTACCATCAATTTACCGTCTTTTACATCTATTTGAATGCCGATACCTTTTAGCGAACCTTTGATTGAACTTGTTTCTTCTGCAAATTCTTTAGGGTCAAGAAATTTTGTGTATGGGTCGTTTAAACTTGCAATCATTGTATTAATTGCAACGTATGCATCCTCGTTTGTTTTTATTTGACCGTCGTATTTGTGACGCCACTTGTGCCAATTTTGGTCGTTGTTAGTTTCGTCTACATATTTTATGTTTATTAATCTCCATACTTGATCGTACAAATCAACAGGAGTGGTTGCCATTACATTGTCTTTTATAACCCATCCGGTTAAAAATAGAAATGTTCCGATTGCAATAATACTTTTTTTCATAAATTTTCTCATATATTGTATTGTTTCCTCCAAATCCCCTTAAAATATAACCATAAACTTTCTTATTTGTAAGATGTTTTTTTGTGAAAAAAGTTTCCGACCGAAGTTAAGGATATAAAATAAAGGTCTTTTGAATTATGATACCACAATTTTTTAAAAAATAAAATAATGTTAATAAAAAGGCCTTGATGTTGTTTTCAAGACCTTTTGTTGTTGTATTATCTAATTTTTATTAAGCTTGTTCATCTTTGTGTGCAAAACAATCTTTGCAATAAACTTCTTTTCCTGGGATAGGTTTGAAAGGTACTTGAGTTTGTGCTCCGCATTTTGAACAAACTGCATCATACATTCTGCGTTGTCTTCGGTTGTTTTGTCTTCTTTGTTTTCTGCAAGCAGGGCATCTTTTTGGTTTGTTTACAAGTCCTTTTTCTGCGTAGAATTCTTGCTCACCCGCCGTAAAGACGAATTCTGCCTGACAATCTTCACAGATGAGTTTTTCATCTTGGTACATTTTTGGTCTCCTAAATTTTGGTATCTGTCTAAAAGAAATCTGTGGAATACATTTCTCTTAATCTTCATATTATAAACTATTTTTCAAAAATTTGCAATAGCAAATTAATAAATCTTTGACTTTATGCCTAAAAACCTTAAATAAAAAATAAAGATTTCATCCGAAAGTATGAGTTCTAAAGTTGAATTTTAATGTATAGTAACTATAAAATCAGACTCGGGTGAAATAGAGAGGTAGTAGTCTAAATGGCTTTAAATGGAGTATTTCAACGTCCATACACTGTACGTGATAACAACAGATTCGTCAAAAAAAGAGATGACGAAGAAAAATCTGCTGCCCATACACAAGGCCAAGAACAGAGTGGAAAAAATACCAAAAGTAAAGGCCTACAATATAGTGAAACTGAAAGAAAAACTCCTTATACAAATCCGAATGAAAATCGTCCGTCTTGGCAAGAAACGAGAGCGTTAATTCAAAGCCAAGCCCAAAATCGTCTTGCTTCTGCGAAAAATAATGTTAATGAGAATGTTTCTGCGCACTCTGATGTATTTGGTCAAAATTCAGCTTATGCAAACAGAAATTCAAATATAAATATTGCGCAAATTCTGAAAGATTTTAAAAATACTCAAGCCGCAATCGGAACTCCGGACAACTTGAAAGAAGAAGTTGCGGGCTATATTGATTTGATTGAAAAACAAGTTAAAAAAGATAATCCTAATATTAAATTAGTAAAATCTAACTTGAAAAATGCGGCTTCAATCCTTGATAATTATATTTCACAAACTTTAAATAAAGAGTCAAAAGTAGTTGAAAATTGGGTCGATGCGATTTTCTTGCAACAAGTGGATTTCAAGTATAATGAATCTGATATCAACCCTCAGTTTTTGGTAAAATTTCCGGAGGGTTCTACTCAAGAGCAACCAGAAAATGTTAAGCCGGGAAAAAATATTCAAGATGAAGTTGCGGACAATATAGTTCAGAAAGAAACTAAGGCGTCAACAAATATTCCTGAGAACAAAGAACTTAAATCAATGTTTATTCAGGCAAAAAAATTGGCTTATGCAAAAGAGCCTAAAAAAGCTATAGCAAGTTTTGGTCAAGCTTTGCAAAAGGCAAAAGAAGTCGGAGATAATGAAACTGCCTCTCGTATATATTATGAAGTAGGTAAAATTTATGATTCAAATGACTATTATCCGCAAGCGTTGAAGAGTTATCATTTAGCAATAAAAGATACGGAAGACAATACATTAAAGACAAAGGCGCACTTTTCAATGGCGCAGATTTATGATGATGTAAACAAAATTCAACCTGCGCTTGATCACTATTTTGTTTCAATCGGCTATGCCGGCGAAAATGACAATTTTGTTGCACAGTCAACTTCTTTGACTAAAATGGGCAATATTTATACAGATATGTATGAACAAGATGCGCTTGATTATTATCTGGTTGCCGAAGATTTGGCGGAGCAAACCGATAATGCAAAAATCAAAGGTTTTGTTTCTTCAAATATGGCGGTTGCTTATGACAAATTTGGGGAACCGCAAGAGGCTTTAAAATCTTATTCCAAAGCTGTTCAGCATTATACAGCAGCAGAAAGTCCTCAAAAAGTCGCTCAAAATTATTTAGGTGCGGCCGATATTATGGTGGAATACGGCAATATCGCAAAGGCAAAAGGGTTGTTGAAAAAAGCGCAAACCTTTGCAAACCAATGCGAAAATGGCGAACTTAAAAACGAAATTAGTTCAAAATTAGCGTCTTTATCGTAAGTATTTATTTAATAATTTCGATTTCATTTCCATCAGGGTCTTTAATGAATGCAATTGTGGCATCAATTTGAGGCATATAATAAGGTTCGTATAAGTATTCTATACCAAATTCTTTCATACGTTCTTCAAAAACTTCAAACGAGTCAATCCCAAATGCAAAATGTCCAAAACAATTGCCGTTATCGTATCCTTCGTGTGGGGTTTTGAAATTTGCGGTTAATTCAATTTGTGCAACTTCGTCTTCATCGGTTAAATAGTAAAGTCTGCAATCGTCTAAATCAACTGTATGGGTTAAATTTAGTTCTAAAAAATCTCGGTAAAATTTTAAAGAGTCTTCAATATCTTTTACTCTAATCATTGCGTGTAAAAATCTCATAATACCTCCTTTTTTATAATAGTAACATAAAAATCTGTTGGAAGAGAAATTTGTCTGTAAATGAAATCGCATTAGTTTTTTATATAAGTCTTGTCATTTGTTAAAAAATTTGATATAATGGGTATATGGTAAATATGCGTCTGAGTAGTATGAACATAGATTTTATTGAAAAAGTTGGGGGTTCGAAATTGCCCGAAACCCTTGCTATGACTGCATTTGCGCCTACGGGGGGGGGGGCAATCCAAGCGTAGAGCGGGTTTGCGCCCTATTGGGTGCCTAAAACCCAGTAATATCAACGTTTTTAAAAACCTAATTGTTATACAATTAGGTACTTTGTCATGCAGAAAATTTGGGCGTGGAAGTCCTAATAAAGATGGCGGGATTTGCCCCCTTCTTGGCTGTCTTGGATTTGCTCCGCGCTCGGGAAGTTTCGCATAGGTGGCAAAGCCACAGCAAGCTCAGTTCCCTCGCTATCCGGACTCGTTTCACTCCGTCCGTCCACAAATCCGCTCCCCCCAGAGGGGGGGGATCCGGTATCGGCAGAGTCCGTTTGGGG
>JAZSRN010000026.1:0-99259 GCA_045538535.1 Candidatus Gastranaerophilaceae bacterium
CATACTATCCATAAGCATATTTTTCATGTTCCCATTATAACAGATTTTCTAACAAATTTCAATAGATTGCGCACACTAAAAAAGGAGCTCGTGGCTCCTTTAATTTAAATTACCCCCAAGCGAATTCTCTGACTTCGTTGCCGAGCATCACGAGGCTTACGAAGACGGATGTCGATTTTATCGACTAATCGACCAATTTTGTCAGCAACAAAATTGGTGATTCGAATGAGCTGTGGGGAATTGTACACACTAAAAAAGGAGCTCGCGGCTCCTTTAATTTAAATTACCCCCAAGCGAATTCGAATCGCTGTCGCCTCCGTGAAAGGGAAGTGTCCTAGGCCTCTAGACGATGGGGGCCTATCTGATGCTGTCGGTTAATCTTTCGGCTTAAATCCTTCAGCAAGATTTATACTAACAAGAAAAAAAATAAAAGTCAACACTTTTTAAACTATTTTATTTAAATGCGGCATTATCAAGGGATTTACCCCCTTAGATTTTTTTATTACCTCATTGGCATGTACATATGTGTAGTATTTTTACAAACCTTGAAACTTTTTATTTTTTTATGTAAAATATATATATAAATTTATGAGAAGAGATAGGAGTGAAATAAATTAAATGTTCGAACGTTTTACCGAAAAAGCCATCAAAGTAATAATGTTGGCTCAAGAGGAAGCTCGTAGGTTAGGTCACAATTTTGTCGGTACAGAACAAGTACTTCTTGGACTAATAGGAGAAGGAACCGGAGTAGCGGCAAAAACATTAAAATCTATGGGAGTTACACTTAAAGATGCCCGCGCTGAAGTCGAAAAAATCATTGGCAGAGGTTCTGGTTTTGTAGCAGTAGAAATACCGTTTACACCAAGAGCCAAAAGAGTCCTAGAATTATCATGGGACGAAGCAAGACAACTAGGGCACAATTACATCGGCACAGAACACCTTTTACTAGGCTTAATAAGAGAAGGTGAAGGGGTAGCCGCAAGAGTATTAGAAAATCTTGGTGTTGACTTAAATAAAGTACGCAGTAATGTTGTAAAAATGCTTGGCGAATCTAAGCCGCAAACAACAAGCAGCTCAACATCATCAAGCACATCAAGTTCATCATCAAGCAGCAAAGCAAAAACACCTAGCTTAGATGAATTTGGCAGAGACTTAACTCTTGCTGCTCAAGAATTAAGACTTGACCCTGTAGTAGGCCGAGACAAAGAAATTGAACGTGTTATTTAAATTTTTGTACGTCGTACGAAAAACAATCCGGTATTAATCGGGGAACCGGGTGTTGGTAAAACTGCCGTAGCCGAAGGGTTAGCGATTAGAATTGTAAACGCAGAAGTACCTGACATCTTAGATGGCAAAAAGGTTATACAACTCGACATGGGACTTTTAGTTGCCGGTACAAAATATCGTGGAGAATTTGAAGAACGATTAAAGAAAATCATGGATGAAATTCGCCAAGCCGGAAATATTATCCTTGTAATCGATGAAATGCATACTCTGATAGGTGCTGGAGCAGCAGAAGGTGCTATTGATGCTGCAAATATCTTAAAACCGGCATTGTCAAGAGGTGAAATTCAAGTTATAGGTGCAACGACACTTGATGAATACAGAAAATACGTCGAAAAAGATTCTGCACTGGAAAGACGTTTTCAATCTGTAATTATTGACGAACCATCCATCGATGAATCAATCGAAATTATAAAAGGTTTACGTAGCAAATATGAAGAACACCACCAATTACACATTTCAGACGAAGCAATTGTTTCTTCTGTAAAACTATCAAGCAAATACATTACAGATAGATTTTTGCCGGACAAAGCAATCGACGTAATTGATGAGGCAAGTTCAAAAGTTCGACTTAAAGTTTCTACCCTCTCACCGGAAGGCAAAGAACTAGACAGAGAACTAAGAGAATTAATAAAAGAAAAAGAAGATGCTATTCGCAACCAAGAATTTGAAAAAGCATCCGCACTAAGAGATGACGAAGCAGATTTAAAAGAAAGAATCAGAGAAGTCACTCAAAAATACAAAGAAGAAAATGAAGCTAATAAACCTACTGTTACTGCGGAAAATGTTGCAGAAGTAATTGCGACGATGACAGGTGTTCCGGTAACAAAATTGACGGAAGGTGAAAACGAAAGATTACTAAAACTTGAAGACACCCTTCATGCGAGAGTAATCGGACAACACGATGCCGTAGTTGCAATTTCTAAAGCAATCAGACGCGCACGCGTAGGTTTAAAATCCCCAAATCGTCCAATCGGTAGTTTCATCTTCTGCGGCCCTACCGGGGTTGGTAAAACTGAACTTGCTAAAGCACTTGCTGAAGCAATGTTTGGTTCCGAAGATAACATGATAAGAGTTGATATGTCCGAATTTATGGAAAAACATTCAACCGCAAAACTTATCGGTTCACCTCCTGGATATGTTGGATACGATGACGGCGGACATTTGACAGAACAAATTAGGAAAAAACCTTACTCTATCGTATTATTTGACGAAATCGAAAAGGCGCACCCGGACGTGTTCAACATTATGTTGCAAATTCTTGACGACGGACGTCTTACTGATGCTAAAGGCAGACACATCAATTTTAAAAACACTGTAATTATAATGACCTCAAACGTTGGGGCAAGTATGATTCAAAATGTTTCAAAAGTCGGTTTTGGTATCAGTGGCGATGAATCTAAAGACAAATACGAAAAACTTAAAGATACCGTTTCTGAAGAAATGAAAAAAGCATTCAGGCCGGAATTTTTGAACCGTATTGACGAAACGATTGTATTTGCACATCTTTCACAAGAAGAAATAAGACAAATCGTTGACTTAATGCTAAAAGATTTGTTCAAACGTCTTGAAGAAAAAGAATTATCGGTAGAAGTTACTGATGAAGTAAAAGATCATCTTGCAAAAGAAGGATATTCAGAAGCTTACGGTGCCAGACCGTTAAGAAGATTAATTCAGCGTAGAATTGAAGATAATCTGGCAGAAGAAATTCTATCCGGCAAATACGACAAGGGTGACATTATTAAACTTACTCTTGATGAAAACGGAAGAATGGCATTTGAAAAAGCAAATGCAAAACTTGCTAGAAAAACAAGAGCAAAAGCTCAATCAGAACAAACTGAAGAAGCTACAGCTGAATAACCCAACACAACATTATACAAAAGGCGCAATTTTGAGATTGCGCCTTTTGTTTTACGACAAAATTTAGCAATAAAAAACAGTCGATCATATAACCATCGACTGTAATTTAGTATTTATACAGAAAGGAACGTACATTATGAATCTAACTTAGTGCCATTAAAGCTTTTACTGAACGTGCGTTATCTCTAATATCTTCTTCAGATTCACTATCAACAGTTTCAGCCAAAACTCTCATAGCAGTTTCTTTATTCTCTAATGATAACAATTCATTTATAGTGCTCATTGCAACAACGGTTGATAAATCATTAATACCTTTACCTTTGCTGGAAATAACAACTTTCAATGAATCTTCCATGTTTTTTCTTACTAATGCACGTGAAGTCATTTCTCTAATTGCATCAACAGAAGAGTTTGTGCCAACTTCTTCCAAAACAGCAATTGAAGATGGATCTTCATGAATTGAAAGTGCATCAATAATATTGTTTAATTTTCTAGCTTTTCTATCTAATTCTCTCATTTTAACCTCTCCTATGCAGCAATTCTTTCATATTCAGCAATAGAATCTATCAACATACTTCCTAGCTCATCAACAGATTTTGTCTTAGCCAAGTGTTTAGCATTGGTCGGTTCAATCATTGAATTTATTTTACCGGCAACCATGCCACAAGTTTCGCTTAATGATGGCAAAATCTTAATACTATCTAATTTATTCCATGCACTTACTACACCATCTTTCATTCTGCGTCCAAAAGCAACTACAGACTCAACACCCGCTTGCAATCTAGAACCAAAATTAGACAATGAACCTACTAACGCACTCATAGTCAATTTATTTTTACCTAAAGACTTTTCGGCAATTTTTGACGCTGATTCAAAAACATCGGCAGTCAAAACATTACCTTTAAATGATGTTCTTGAAAATGGGTTTGATTGTCTTGAAACGGTTGTTTCATGTTTTGTTGAATTAAAGATTCTCGCTTTAATGTTCTCTCTGATACTTGAAATCTCCATGCTATAATCCTTTCGCGTAACTATTTACATTATAAGAATACCATAGGATGAAAAATATTAATCAACCAAATGATGTATAATTTAAGCATTAGCTAAATCAAATATACGATATTTGTGATAAAATTAACGTATGGAATACAAGAATTTAGAAGAACTAATTGAAGTGGTACGACGCCTAAGAGCACCTAACGGCTGCCAATGGGACAGAGAACAAACACATGCTTCTCTAAGACCTAATATGATAGAAGAAGCCTACGAAGCAATAGATGCCATCGACGACAACAACATGCATCATTTAAAGGAAGAATTAGGTGATGTACTTTTACAAGTATTATTACATTCTCAAATAGCAAGCGAAGAAGGCAATTTTAACATTGAAGATGTTGCCAAAACGCTCAAAGACAAACTAATACATCGTCATCCGCACGTATTTGGAGATGCTAAAGTAAACTCTACTCAAGATATTTTAGACGCTTGGGATAGATTAAAGCAAGAAGAAAAATCCCACAGAAAATCAGCAATGGATGGTATCTCAAAATCACAATCAGCATTAATGAGTGCACAAAAAATAAGCAAAAAAGCAGTAAAAATGGGCTTTGAATGGCCCAACGAAGATGAATTATACAAATGCATATTTTCGGAGTTTGATGAGTTTAAACAAGCAAAAGCAAATAACGACAAAGAAAACATGGAAGAAGAGTTTGGAGATATTCTTTTTGCAATAGTCAATTTGGCACGTTGGAACAAAATTGATGCCGAACAAGCATTATTAAAGTCGAATAAGAAATTCATAAAACGCTTTAGAAAAATGGAAGAATTAGCGACAAAACCCCTTAACGATTACACATTTGAAGAATTTGATACACTCTGGAAACAAGCCAAACGTGCAACAATTAACTAATATTTTCACTTTGTAAACTTATATTACGATTGTTTTTCTTAAAAAAGCAATTTTTTAAAATATAAATCCTTTATATAAATATACAGGAAAGAGGATGAATATTTTATGAAAGAACAAGAATTGAATACAATGATGGGTGTTGTTGCCGATCCTATAGAAAATGTTTATAAAATCGAAACAAGAAAAGACTTGGAAGAAATCCAACGTATTATTCGTATTTTTAACATTTCTGAGGAACAACACAACAAGCACGCAATGCTTTCCATTAAAAATTTGGCAACGTTCAAACTTGTTTTAAGTAATAATTAGATATATATTGGTATAAATAGATTTGAAATAGCGGTCTTGGATATACTTCCAAGACCGCTAAGTTTGTAAAATATAGTTATTGCGATTTATTAAAATATATTCAATCGTTAATATCCTCGATAATCCATATTCCAATTATTATTCAACAAATATCCTAGACAACCATGAATTCCAGTACTGTTCGACGTTGGAGCACAAGTATTTGTCCAAACAGAATTTCTTTGAGCTCTTGTTAATGGAGCTGAATCTAAAGCTGAACACGTCGAATCATCAACAATACCATTATTATAAACATAGAATACCATAATATCACGCCCCCAAATATTTGGTGCCTTAGGCCCATTAATATCAATATAATATCTAAATGCAGTACCACTCTGACCGCATCCACCCATAGCTATACCAAGACTTTGACCGCCGGCTAAAATATAATGCTGCGAAGCATTCCATGTTGCAACACTTCTACCATTTAACTTTTTATAAGAGGCTGCAAAACAAGGAGTTTTAGTTCCTCCGCACTCTTTCATTACCCTAAAATGTTTTTTAGTAAAAGCCTCAACATCAGCTTGCGTTCTCAAACCCGCTTCTCGAAGGTTCATAGCTTGTCTATCAGTTTTTTGTTGAGTTAGCGCTTGTGACAACATAGAATACATCTGCTTCAATTGAATAACATAAGTATTCTTTTTGCTCGTTGAAATCATTGATGGAATCGTTAGCGCAGCAACAACTCCAATTATACTGATAGTTATTAAAACCTCTGCCAAAGTGAATGCTTGTCTGTTTGTCCTATTTTTAAAACTCATATCTACCTCTTCTTAATTGAAATTAACAAACTAATTATAACAAATTTTTAAAAAGGTTTCAATAGTTACTTCAATATAGAATAAATTGCCGGAATAAAAATAAAACACCCAACAAAAATAGATATAACCGTTACAAACATAACGGCACCGGCAGAAATATCTTTTGCCATTCCGACTAAACGTGAATATTTATTGTGAAATAACGCATCGAGTGAAAATTCTATAGCCGTATTAAACATCTCTGCACTAATTACCGCAGCAATAGTCAATAGTAACACACAGATTTCTACTGAACACAAACCCAACAATATAGCCGCTAATATAACAAAAAAAGCGATTACAATATGTATTCTAATATTCATTTCAGATTTTAATGCCAGTCTAACACCCTTGCGCGCATTTCTAAAAGTAGAACGTAACCCTTGAGATTTATATTTTGTCATGATCTTTATTCTCCAAAGCCTTCAACACATCATCTTGAAGTTTTATAATATAATCATAATCTTCTTGAGTTTGATGGTCAAATCCTAAAAGATGTAGGATTCCATGACTAATTAAAAACGTAAGTTCTTCATCCGGAGTTTTGCCCTTTTTCAGTGCCTCTTCCTCAACTTTATCAAGAGCAATTATTATTTCTCCCAAATTGATTTCGCCATCAAATATAAAACGACCTTCAGGCTCTGTATCTGCAAAAATAGCAAACGTTATTATATCAGCAACATAATCTTTGTCCCGATATTCCTTGTTAATTTCGTGCGTTTTTGCTCCATCACAGTACAATATGTCAAAAGAAATAGTTTCAAATTCCAATCCGGAAAGACAAGATTGTAAATACACCTCTTGTAAATTAAGATAATAATTCAAAATAAAACGTGCTTTATCTATAAATATTTTTTCATCTAAAGTCCATTTAGGATAAAGATTTTCGCTAAATATATTGATTTCGCAATTTTTTTTAAGCATCTTTCTCCTCTTCAGAATCATTTTTAGAAGACTTTACATTTCCTTCTTCTAATTCTTGAATTTTATTTTCAAGTGCCTCATCCAGCACGCTAGTTGGCAAAATCATTTCGCGCTTAAGTTCTTCCATAATATTTTCTTGATATTTTATACGCTCATGACGCATACCCCGAAGCATTTTGCTAAACGTTGTAGCTATCACTTTCAAATCCTTAAGTGTTAGCGGACTATCAGAAAGCTGAGTATCGTTTAAACGCTCAAGAATTATTTTATCAATAATAGCATCAATTTCTTCCAAACTCGGATTTTTCATTGACCGAACAGCACTTTCAACCGCATCAGCAATCATTAATATAGCGGTCTCTTTTCGATTAGGTTTTGGTCCCGTATAACGGAATTGTTCTTCTTTAACGTTTTCTATTCCTTCTTCCATAACCGCTTGATTATAAAAATAGCTGGCCAAACCTTCACCATGATGTTGCAATATAAAATCATGAATAACTGGTGGCAAGTCATATTTTTTAGCATAATCTATACCATCTTTTGTATGCGCAGTAATAACCATTTTACTTAAACGCGGATTAATTGTATTATGTGGGTTGCCAATTCCGATATAAGATTGGTTTTCGACAAAAAACATAGGGCGTTTCAACTTTCCGATATCGTGATACAAGGCTCCAACCCTTGCCAATACAGGATCTGCACCAATTGCTTCTGCAGCAGCCTCACAAAGACTTGATACCATCAAACTGTGGTTATAAGTTCCTTGAGCTTCTTTAAATAAACGTTTCAATAACGGCTGATTAGGATCTGCCCATTCTGCCAAACCGTATTGCGTAGTTACATGTGACCAGTTTTCAATCAACGGAATAACACCCAGCGCAATTACCGAACTAACAACACAATTTAACAATACATACAAAACATTATTTACAATCAACATATTGTTAACTTCAATCAAACATTTTTCAAGCATATAAATTGACGTAACAATAATCATACCCGCCAAAGCCATGTGTAAACCGGCACGAAGCAAATCAACACGTCTTGAATACTGAATATTTTTCATCGCCATAGTTGCAAAAGCAATTAAAAATACAAACGCAGCCATAAATTGTATATCGTATTGAAATCCGACAGTCAACAAACTCAACAACAATATCGAGCATACAAAAGCTAAACGCGGAACTGTAAAAATCGATATAATAATCAAAAATACCGGTAACGGCAATATATATGGAGACGTTCCCACCGGAATAATTGCCGCTGTCGCCGCAACAATCAACGACAATGATGAAATTATTAGCAAATAATTTTTTTCAAAAAAACTTTTTTCAAAATACTTCAAATATGCCAAAAATAACATCGTTGCCAAACACACCAAAAAATAAACGGCCAATAGCCCTTGTGCATTTAGCTTATAAACATTATAACCCGCTTGACGTAATGCATCACGTTTTAATCTTGTAACCGGTTCACCTTTAAACAAAATCTTATCACCTTTTTGGAATACGGTTTCGTACGGTTTTATAGAATTTTGTATATTTTTACGAGCAATATCTGTTGCAAATTCATCAACTACCAAATTAGGAACGATAACTTGTTGCAACATTGCATCTATAATCGAAATTTGACGTTTTGAAACATTCGAAACAATATTATCAAGAATAATTTTTTCTATATTATTTTGCTCATAATCTTTTTCAGTAATACCAACACGTAAAATATTTGCCAAAGTTAAATTAGCTTTATCAAAAACTTCAGTCAAACTTTCATCATCAGTTTTTAATAAAAAATCAATCAAAAATGTTTTTTTAGAAGAATTAGACAAATCAAATAAAATACCTAACTCCTCGCGCTTAACACTATCCGCGATTTCTTTTTTACGAATTTGTACAATTGAAGATTGCAAAATTTGAAGATTGTCTTTAATAAAATCATCTTCAGCCGGTGCCATAATTGGTTCAACTTTTTGAGCTACCTCTTTTTTATGTTGCTCCGTTCGCATTACATCAACAACCGTTAATGTTTTTTGTGCAATTACATCTTGTTTACTTACTCCATTTTCTACAATATTTTGGAAGAAGTAATTCTGAGATGCGATTATACCCGTCATCAAAACGGTAAACCCAAGAAAAGCCAATGTTTTACGGAACATAGCTGATACAAAAAAGTTTTTTATATTATCAATTTTTATCATATACAACTCTCCACTATATAGATATTTTATAACTTATGAATTAAATTTCAACATTGTTAAGCTTTACACCTATTTTATAAACATACAATCACCATAACTATAAAATCTGTAACGATTATTTATAGCTTGATTGTAAGCCTCAAACACAAACTCCTTGCCGGCAAGAGCACTCACCAACATCAACAAAGTAGACTTTGGAAGATGAAAATTTGTTATTAATTTATCTATTACCTTAAACTCATAAGGCGGATAAATAAACAATTCCGAATGACTTTGACAAGCTTTTATTTCTCCAAATTGCTGATATGCCGTTTCTAAAGTTCGCACAGTAGTGGTACCCACTGCAACGATTTTCTTACCTAATTTTTTCGCCAAATTAATTTTTGAAGCCGTTTCTTCTGATATCTCAAAAGTTTCAGAATCCATTTTATGCTCCAATATATTCTCACATTTAACCGGTCTAAATGTCCCTAATCCGACATTTAAGGTTACATACGCAATATCAACACCTTTCTGCGCTAATCTGTCCAAAATATCTTGAGTAAAATGCAATCCGGCAGTAGGTGCAGCGACCGAACCTTCATCCTTTGCATAAACTGTCTGATATCTTTCAAAATCAAGACTTTTTAAATCTTCGTTAGTCATTTTTCTTTCGATATAAGGAGGAAGAGGGATGTTACCATTGCGATGCAATACTTCAAAAACATTATCACCTTCGAAGAGTAATTCAACCAGCCATTTGCCGTCATCTTCTAAACGCTTTAAAACTTTTACCGAAAGTTCATCGGAAATTTTTACAACAAGTCCTTCTGAAACTCTTTTAGATGGCTTAATTAAAACTTCCCACTGTGTACTAATAGATTTATCGGGAGTTTTTAGTAAAAACACCTCGATTTTAGCACCGGTTTCCTTATAACCATATAACCTTGCCGGAAGAACCTTTGTATTATTAAGAACCAACAATGTATTAGGCTCAATCAAATCAACAATATCATAAAAATGCTTATGCGAAATTTCTTTTGTTTTACGGTTTAACACAAGCATTTTGGAATTTTCTCTTTTATCCGCCGGAGTTTGTGCAATGAGTTCTTCCGGCAAATTATAATCAAAATCTGAAAGTAACATTTTCCATCCTTTTAATGAATAACCTTTGGCTATCTAAATAATAGCCAAAGGTTTACACATTAGATATTTTTAAACATCTTTCTGAATTTTTCTAAAAAGTTTTCTTTTTGTATAACATTCCCATCTTCTACGATTTCGGCCTCTAAAACTTTTGTCCCGTCACCGGCTTTTACTTTTTTTGCATCTTCTTCTAACTCTATCTGTTTATTAATGATAACCGTTTGAGCAATCTGAATAACGTTGCTTGTTACCAGATAAAGAAGAACACCTGCTGGAATAGGAATTATCACAAATGTACCGATAATCATAAGAGGCATGAACGTTCCCATAGATTTTTGCATTGCTTGCTGCGCCGGATCAAGTTCTTGATTTTTACCGGTAGCCATCATAACTTTTTGAGACAAAAACATCGTCAAACCAAATAAAACAATCAATAACAAAATATCATAATGGAATGAATTTTCAACAACATTAGTTGGAACTGATGCTATCATCAAATCATTTTGTTTTTTAAACGAAATTTTTTCTGCTTCTTTATTATTCAAATCAGTAACCTGAATTTCTGCACGCTCAACTTTTTCCAATTCGGCAAAACCTAAATTTAAATTATCAATTTTAAATTTAAAGTCAACATTTTGTCCAGGTTTCAATTCACCTTGAATTTCAAGAGCTTTTGTTGAATTTGAAACTTTTACATTGTCCAATTCAACACCATCCGTCAAATATACCGTAGCAGATTTATTCAAAGTAAACCTATCAGCTTTGCCGGCGGAAAAGCTGCCGTCAAAAGATTTTGCAGCAGATGAACGTAGAGTAGTATCCAACCTATTTATAAATAAAAATTGTGAATCTCCTGCAATTTGAATAAATTGCGGACTCATTAACGCCGAATACAAAAGAATAAATATCGGCATTTGAATCAATAATGGTAAACAACCGCCCATTGGGTTAAATTTATTTTCTTTATAAAACTCCATAAGCTTTTGTTGTTGCATCTGCGGATTATTTTTATAACGTTCTTGTATAGCCTTTAGTTTTGGCTGTAACGTTTGCATTTTTCGCATTGAACGCTGTTGCGAAACATTCAAATTCCACATCACAAGTCGTACAACAATCGTCAATACAATAATCGCCAGCCCGTAGTTACCTACAAACTGTGCCAACAATTTTAAAGCTTCTATAGTTAAAGTAACAAAATCCAATTCCCTAATCCTCTTATTAAAGTGTAAAATCTACTCTTAAAAGGATAAAACAAACACACATCTAAGTCAAATCAAATAGATTTTAATAACACTTATACTATTTTTTGCAAATCATTTGGCGAGATTGAAACCGCCTTTACCTCAGCATAAGCCGAAGGCAAAATAAACACAATGTCGGTAGCTGTTGATTTTTTATCAGATTTCATCAATTTTATCATTTTTTCAAGCTTGAACTTTTTAACCGCTTGAAATTCAAATTTATTTAAAACATCTTCTATCAGAAACTTATAATTTTTTTCAATACAATTAGTTTTAATAGCCAAATCAAGTACAAATCTAATACCTTCAACTACGGCTTCTCCATGGGTGTATTTCTTGTAATTTGTGGCCTTTTCTATTGCATGTCCATAAGTGTGACCCAGATTTAAAATACGTCTCAAATCATTTTCTTGCTCATCTTTTTCTACCACAGAAGCTTTTAAACTTACGCATATTTTTATTAATTCTTTTAACGTATCATTATCTTTTGCTAATATTTTATTATTTTTCTCTGTCAAAAAGTTTATAAGGTTAAAATCTTCATTATGTTTGCAAGATTTTTCGATAAAAGCGTATTTGACAACTTCACCCATTCCGCTTTTAAATTGTTTTTCATCTAATGTTTGCAAGAAATTTGTATTAATAAACACAACCTTTGGCTGGTAAAAACTACCCACAAGATTTTTACCAAAAGCCGTATTAATAGCAACTTTGCCTCCAACTGAACTATCCGTACACGCAAGAAGTGTAGTAGGAACTTGAATAAAATTAATTCCTCGCATAAAAGTAGACGCTACAAATCCGGCCAAATCCCCACAAACTCCACCGCCAATAGCAATAATTGAACTTTTACGTGTTAGTTGCATTTGTAATGCGCGAGCAATTATTTTTTGATAATTTTTAAAATTCTTATTACACTCCCCATCTTTAAGAATATAAACATTTTTCTTGTCAAAATTTAAGATTTTACCATACAATTTATAAACTTTTTCCGAGATTACAACCAAAAAATTCTGCTCACTACAATAAGATAATATTTTATCTTTTAAATTTGCAATCGGTTCGTTGTCAATAAAAATAGGATAACTTTTAGACCTTGCGTTTATATTAATTGAAAGCTCAACCATTTATCACTCCCAAAATTTCTTTAACGATATTATATGGTGTTTTTCCGTCAGTGTCAATTTTTATATGTGCTTTTTTATAATTAATTTCTCGCGCATTTAAAATCGTCTGTATTCTTTCTACCGAAAAATTCTTCTTTAATAACGGTCTTGTTGTTTCAGATTTTATTCTCTCATAAATTTCTTGCGCTGAAGCTTGAAGATAAATAACTTTGCCACTATTCAACAACAAATCTCTATTATCCGGATTTTCAAATGCTCCGCCGCCTAAAGAAATTATTTGATTAGAATTTTTACAAAACAATTTGATTTTTTCTTCTTCTAGCAATCGAAAACGTTTTTCTCCAAATTTCAAAAATATTTCAGAGATTTTTTTATGCGCGGTTTTCTCGATTTCTTCATCAATATCGACCAACTTATAACCACAAAGACAATTTTGCAATTCCTTTGCTACTGTGGATTTACCACATCCCATCATGCCAGTAAGTATAATGTTATTTTTCATAAGACAATTATACTTTAAACATTAATTTTGTTTTCAATTTCTTTTTTCCACTGGAAATAAAAGTATATTGCGGCAGCAAAATAAAATCCCCACATAACTAATGTTGCATAAGCCTTGGTACCATTAAGAACAAGCTCAAGCCACATATAAAAAGAAATCCCGTTAACAACCATCCATACAATCCATTGCTCAATACAACGACGCACTGTCAAATACATTCCAACAACAGATAAAACCGTAGTTATACCATCTAAAAACGGACTTTTACTATGCAAAAACTCAAGCACATACACTGCAATTACACACGCAACAACCGTTGTAAAAAAGAGAACGATAAACTCTTTTTTATTCAAACAAGTTTTAACAATCACGCGGGAAGCTTTTTGAAGATGTTTTTTCCATTTAAAAATCCCCAAAATTTGCATTGGCACATAATAACAAAGATATAAAATCAAATTGCCATATAATGCGTTGTGAAACGACAACCAGCTATAACAGCCGGAACCGGAAAGCCCGAAAAAGTAACAAGATACACGACCTTTACCGGCAAGTGTAGTATACAATATCCCACAAACCGCCGAAACAATCGCAACAAAACTATCTTTAAACAATATTGCATTAACAATAATTGTCAAAAATGCAACCGATAACGCGAAAATCTCGACTTTTTCCCATCTATTTATTTCATTTTGCAATACATTTTTTATAAACACCAGAATTAACCTCTGCGAATATTCTATTGAAAAATCATAAGTTTTGTCAACTAAAATTTACTTTTTATCATGATTGTTGTCTAATAATAATTGTGAAATTACAAGCAAATATAAGACCAAACCCTTCCGTACATTTTGGAGGGATATACAACAATAAAGCTTTAAAAAAAGGATTAGAATTTGCCGCGAATAACGGTACATTATTTGCTGCCTCAACATCATTGGTTCTGTCTACAATCGCAAGACCTTTAGCAATTTTAGCCGCACCTGATACTGAAAAAGAAAACAAACAATATGCTTGTGCAAAATCTTTGTCCTCAACTCTTATCGGATATTTATTAATGCTGGGTGTTTCAACTCCATTCGCCAAAGCAATAAATAAAATAGGCGAAAAACCTTCAAACTATTTAACCCCTGAAACTATAAAATTCCTACAAGAACCAAACAAAAACTTTACTGCATCAAAAAAATATGTTTTTGCAACACAATTATTTAAATTAGGATTAGGCCTAGTATTAGCACTACCAAAATCAATCATGACAAGCAATTTAATACCTCCAATTATGCAAAAACTCTTCCCTAACAAACAAAATGAATATCCGATGCTTAAAAATGAACAAAAAAACATTTCTTTTGGTGCAAAGTTCGCGCCGGAACCTTTAACCAAAACATTTGGAAAACTAATCGAAACATCCGGAATAAAAAAAATGACCGAAAAATTCCATGACTCGAACTTTGTAATGCATATCATGTCTTTAACCGATATCTTAACAACCGGTGCATTCATGTATCAAGCAAACAATAACAAAAAAATAAAAGAAGAAAGAAAAAAACCACTAATTTATAATGCCGCAATTGCTACCGGCTTAAGTATCACAACAAGCTATACTCTTGACAAATTACTCGACAAACCTACAGAGAAATTCATTAAAAAATTCAGCGAAGCAAACCGAAATTCTCAAAAATTAGACAAATATATTGAAGGAATAAGAGTTGCAAAACCGGTATTGATATTAGGAAGCGTTTATTACATCCTAATACCTTTTGTCTCCACATTTTTAGCCGAAAAAATATATTGCAAACAGAAAGAAAAATAATGTTACTAATACACTATTTAGATTTGTAAACCCTTCTCCCGCAAGGGCTTGAAGTATTTGTAAAAATATGTTACAATAATAGTAGGAGATAGTTTATCTACTAGAGTGTTAATCCCCACACCACTCTTTAATAAAAAAGGTATCTGTTACGCCCAAATTTTGAGGTAAAAATGGATACGCTTGTTTTCTATGAGAAGAAACATTTAAAATTAATTGAAATATTAATTTGTATTTCAATTACGGTTGTTACAATTTTATTTGTTACACTTTCTCCGATTATGGCATCAGAAAACAAAATAGCACACCTTAGCACACCACAAATCAGAATTGATACGGGACAGCTCCAAGAGGCATTTATGTCGGAGTTGTCCCTCGATTATAATAAACAAAAATTCGACGAAAACACTCAAAAAAAATATCCGAAAGCTATTATAACCGATATAGATGAAGGAATTAAACACATAAAACTTACAAAATATTACAATAATAAACCGGTACGAATTAACATAATTGAAATAAATCATAAATTAGCAAAAAATATCGAAATCAAACCGGCACTATCCGGCGAAAAAACTCTGCATTCACGCAAAAAAATTTCAGCAATAGCCAAACAAGAAAATGCCATCGCAGCAATTAATGCAACATTTTTCAAACCACAAACCGGTATTCCTCTTGGAACATTAATGATTGACAGAAAAATTTATACCGGCCCGATTTATGATAGAGTTGCAATTGGATTTTTCGATAATAAAACAAAACCATTTGACACAGCCAGAATACAATTAGACGCAAAAATAATCGGGAGTAATCAAACCATTAAAGTCGACAACATAAATCAACCGAGAATGCTCTCAACCTATATACTTGTATATACAGCAAACTGGGGGAAAAGCTCGCCTCAAGCTCCAAAATACGGAGTAAATTTACTTGTACAAAACGGAAAAATCATAAAAGCTTCGGCAAACCCTATTCCACTTAAACAAGATAGTTTCGTTATATCCGGTCCAAAAACGAAATTATATCCATTACTTGAAAAGAAAAATGCAAAACTGGAAATCAAAACGATTCCGGACTGGAAAAATGTTAAACACATAATAAGTGGAGGCCCATACTTAATCAAAAATAACGAAATTTTTATTGACATAAACGAACAAAAACTTACTGCCATAGGAGGTCGGAACCCACGCAGTGCCATTGGATATACAAAGAATAACGATTTCATAATTGTTACCGTTGACGGCAGAGAAGGCAGTTCAATTGGATTGACGCTATCGGAACTTGCTGATTTCATGCTATCAATCGGATGTATAAATGCCATAAATCTCGATGGTGGGGGCTCTACAGTTATGTACATAAAAGGGCAAATTGTAAACAAACCAGCGACAATAGGCGGTATTGCGATTTCAAACGCACTGGTTATTCGCAAGAAATAAGTTATTTATCCCCCAATTTGGGCATTAGCACCCGAAACAACTTCAATAATTTCTTGCGTGATTGCAAACTGTCTAGACTTATTATATTGAATTGAAAGCTCTGTTAACATTTTTTCAGCATTAGTAGTTGCAGCGGACATAGCCGTCATCCTTGACGCAAGCTCGCTTGCTTGCGCTTCTAAAAGAGCTTGGTATACAATATTTACAATATACATAGGAACTAATTTTTGTAAAATATGGTGCATATCCGGAGCAAACTCCATCAAAGGTTCAAGAATATTATCATGGAGTCGTTCTTCATCTTCGTGCAAACCTTTTAACGGAAGAACTTCCCATTCTTCAACACGATACGTCATCATATTCTTAAAACGAGTAGTAATAATCTCAATCTTATCAATTCTATCGTCGACATAATATTCAGCGATATCTTCTATTATAACCTTTGCGCCCTCTCCTGACGGTGAATTAGCAACCGCAAGATAGTGTTTAACAATCTCAAACCCGAGTTCTTTTTCTTTTTTCTTTAACGGAGAATACCCTTTCTGCCCCACAACAAAAAGAGTACAAGAAATACCTTGTTCCTTGTATTCTTTAATTTTGGCAAGCGTTTTACGCACAATATTTGCATTATATGCGCCGGCAAGTCCTTTATTGGAAGTTATTACAAGCAGACCGACAGATTTAATCGGTCTGATTTGTAATAATTCCGGATAATTATCTATTGCAGCTTTAATTTTAAGAGTTTTCGCACTATAAGTACCAACCGAATTTAAAAGTTTTTTAAACATTGTGTTCAATTCTTTAGTAAACGGGCGCGAAGCCTTTACCGTATTTTCTGCTTTTTTTACTTTTGCAGCCGCAACCATTTTCATTGCACGAGTGATTTTTTTCGTACTTTGAACGCTTTGTATTCGTGTTTTAATATCTTTTAAATTCGCCATATTATACCTAAAACTAATAACCCTTTATCAAGCTTAAACCGATTAGCAATGTAATAACTGCAAACAATGCTCTTCCGAATTCGAAATCAAAAACTGAAGATAACAAACCTATTGTACCGATAACGGCAAACAAAACGCCTGCATAATATCCAAGTCCCTTAGAGTTGCTAAAACAATTTACTCTATTGTGGCATTTTTCATTATCTTTGCAAGTTACTTTACCATTAACTATATCTATACATTCCAAACAAAGCGCTTTTCCGCAAGCTTTACAAATTCCGAACGCATCTCTGTCGTGATGATTATAACATTTCATAAAAATCTCCTTTCTATATACTAAAACGTCTTTTTAAATTCTGTCAATGCTTTATTTAACGCTTCTTTATCTTCATCAGACAAAGCTGAACCTTGATTAAACCTTTCAGCCATATCTGGAAGATTAGCCGCAAAGTAACTAAACCAATCGGATTTAAAACGTTTTATATCAGCATTTCGCACGTCATCAAGATAACCCGAATTTGCTGCAAACAAAATAGACACCTGTTCAGCGACAGAAAGAGGATTATATTGAGGTTGTTTCAAAACTTCCGTCAGTTTTTCACCTTTTAATAACTGATTTTTTGTTGCTTGATCCAAATCAGAAGCAAATTGAGCAAAAGCTTCTAGCTCTCTATATTGCGCCAAATCAAGTCTTAATTGCCCCGCAACTTGTTTGATAGCTTTTGTTTGCGCAGCACCTCCAACACGAGAAACCGAAATTCCGGCATTGATTGCTGGACGTACACCACTATTAAATAAATTTGTTTCCAAAAATATTTGTCCGTCAGTAATTGAAATTACGTTTGTTGGGATGTATGCCGAAACGTCACCCGCTTGAGTTTCAATAATCGGCAATGCGGTAATACTTCCTCCGCCAAGCTTATCGTTCAGTTTTACGGCTCTTTCTAAAAGTCTTGAGTGAAGATAGAATACATCACCCGGATATGCTTCACGTCCCGGTGGTCTTTTTAACAACAAACTCATTGCACGATAAGCTTGAGCGTGTTTTGACAAGTCATCATAAACAATCAAAACATCTTTACCTTCTTCCATAAATTCTTCACCTATTGCAACTCCTGCAAATGGCGCAATAAATTGTAACGGCGCAGCTTCATTAGCAGTAGCCGAAACGATAATAGAATATTCCATAGCGCCTTTTTCTTCTAAAGTTTTTGCAATATGCGCAACGGTAGAAGCTTTCTGACCAATTGCAACGTAAATACAAATTACATCTTTACCTTTTTGATTAATTATAGTATCAATAGCAATTGCGGTTTTACCGGTTTGTCTGTCACCGATAATCAATTCTCTTTGCCCACGACCGATTGGAGTCAAACTGTCAATTGCAGTCAAACCGGTTTGCAAAGGTTGATGCACTGATTTTCTGGTTACGATACCCGGCGCAACTCTTTCGATTGGACGAGTTTTTGTATATTCATAATCACCCTTACCATCAATAGGTTTACCGGTCGGGTCAACTATGCGCCCGATTAGCCCATAACCAACCGGAACAGACGCAATCTGTCCGGTAGTTTTAACTGTCATACCTTCTTTAATCTTTGTATATTCACCTAATACTACAATGCCAACATTGTCTTCTTCTAGGTTCATAGCAATACCTAAAGTGCCATGACCGTCATCAAACTGAACCAATTCATTTGACATTACATTACGAAGGCCATAAACTCGGACTATACCGTCACTAACTTCAAGAACGGTACCCGTATTCAAAATTTCGGATTTTGCGTCAAAATTTTCTATTTTACTTTTAATAATTGAACTTATTTCATCAGGTTTTATTAGCGCCATAAATTTACCTCAATATTAATGTTTTACTCAAATTTTCTAATTTATTTTTTAAACTTACATCAATGATATCGTCACCCATTTTTATCACAAGACCTGCGATTATGTTTTTATCAACGATCCAAGAAGGAACGATATTTCTCTGCAATTTATTTTGTAATTTTTCAACAATAGCTAATCTTTTTTCTTTCGTCAATTCTACTGCGGAAACTATATCAATCCTTTTTATGTTATTGATATCATCAAGAATATTTTGAAACGAAGCTTTGATTGCATCAAATTCTTGAAAACGTTTTTCTTGCACCAATATTTTCAAGAAATTCTTCATTTCACTATGCAAATCATTCGAAAATACTTCTTCAATTATTTGCAATTTTGTTTCTGTCAAAACCGTAGGATTATTTAATGTATTAGTTAATTCGGAAGAAGAAAGACAAATTAAGCTCACTTTTTCCAAATCAGTCGTTATATCATCTAATGATAACACGCCATCTTGACCGAATTTATATAATGCATCTGCATATATTTTTGATATAGATGTAATTTTAATCATAATGTCATCCTATCAATTTGTTCCAAACTTTCATCGATATACTTTTCATGAAGCAATGGATTAGCGCTCAATTCAGATAATATTTTACTTTTTGCGCTCTCGATTGAATTTTTTGCAACATCAGCTAACATACTTGAGGAAATTTTTTTCTCTTCAGAGAGAATACTTTTTTCAAGATTTTGTTGAATTTTTGACACCTTCAATTCAGTTGCCGAACTAACGCTATGACTTAAGGTATTAACGTGCTCTTTTGCTGTTTCCATTTTATTTTGGACTTCATATTCCAGATTTTTTACATTTTCTTTTGTCTGTTTCAAATTATTTTCAGCAATTACTTTTTCATCTGTAGATTTTTCAATAAGTATCGACACATCTGCTACAGATTTATTCAAGGCACCACCAATATCAAACTTTCTAACAATGAAAGCAAGGAGGCAAAGCATTACAACAAAATTAAATGTGTTGCTATGAACAATAATATTCCAAACCTGAACTATTGTATCCACGAATTTTCTCCCAGAAGTTTTTTAGAAATTGATTGCGCAAGCTCTTGAACCGTTACCGACAAATCCACAGAATTTCTTTCTTCTTGCAGTTCTTTTTTAGCGTCATCAATCTTATTACTTGCCTCAACTTTAGCTTTATTTACAACTGATTCTGCATTTCTTTTTAATTGTTCAGATTCATTTGCCACAAAAACTCGTGCTTCTTTAGAGGCTTCATTAAGCTTTTGCTCATAATTTTCTAAAAGTATACCGGCTTCATTTTTAAGCGTTTTTGCACAATTATAATTATCATCAACAAAACGTTGTCGTTTTTCGATAATACTTAAAATCGGCTTGTAGAATATAGCATTCATAATAATTATGAATACAACAAAACTAATCATAGCAATTAAAAATGTAGCATTAAACTCAAACATTCGCTCTCACCTCTATGAGAAAATCAACAAGAACGCAACCAATAGAGTATAAATCGCTGTAGCTTCTGCCAAACCGGCACCAATAATAAAGTTTTTAAAAGCTTCGTCTTTAATTTCAGGTTGTCTTGCTATCGCTTCTAAAACACCTTTAGTTGCAATACCAAGCCCTAAACCTGCACCTATTGCACCAAATCCTACTGCAATACCTGCGCCTAATTTTGCCAAATCCAATGTTGCTGCTAATTGTTCCATAATTTTTCTCCTTATTATTATTCCTCTTTTATAGCCATTGATATATAAGTTGTCGAAAGTAACGTAAACACTAATGCTTGAATTAACGCCACAAACAATTCAAAAAGCATAAACGGTAACGGGGCCAGATATGCAACATATCCTAAAATCGTAAACACCAAAACTTCTCCTGCAAAAATATTTGCAAAGAGACGTAACGCCAACGAAAAAGGACGTACAAAAAGTTCCAAAGCATCAACCAGCGTAATAATTATACCATCTACACTGAACCCATGGAAAAAGAAATGTAATCCGTTACGTTTAACACCATAGTATATATAATACAATGACACAACGATTGCCATCGCTGCTGTCATATTTATATCGTTATTCGGAGAAGCCAATTCTCCGGACTGCAAATGTATCAAATGCCAAGGCAACTGTCCTACCAAGTTTGCAGTTAAAATAAACATAAAAAGAGTCAAGATTAAAGGAATATGTTTTTTAGCTTCATCTTCACCCATGCTGGCTTTTGCAATATTAGCAAAATAATTAACAATCCCTTCCGCGACAAATTGAATCTTACTTGGTACCAAAGACATTTTTCTGGTTGACAAATACGCAATTACAACAAGTAAAAACATACTAATCCACATTGTAATCAAAGTATCCATATTCACAGAAACCTTTTGACCAAAGATACTAAATGTCTGAATCCAATGTTCCATAAACTCTCCTTGTACGCAAATATGATAATTCAAATATTTTTTTTTCGCAAGAACTTTACTTTTTAAAACTCAAATATTGCCCACTCAGATAATATAGAAAAATTAATATTACAAATTTTTTTTGTTTGTTGTACACTTTATGTATATGGAATTTTTGAGGGAGCAAATGAATAATATAGAATTTGAAGAGCTAGATTCGACAAATTTATACGCCAAGAAAAACCTTGGAAACTTGCTTGACAAAACGATTATAACCGCAAAGCATCAAACCAGTGGCCGAGGCAGATTACAGAGGGCATGGCTTGATTTAGGAGGCGAAAACCTTTACATGACAATAGTTTTAAAGCCATCCGACCAATACGTAGGTGTCTATCCAAATCTTACTCAATATTTATCCCTCACCCTTTGCAAACTTCTGGAAACATTCAATTTAACTCCTCAAATAAAATGGCCGAACGATGTTTTAATAAACGGCAAAAAAATTGCGGGAATATTATCAGAATCTGTAATTCAAGGAACCGATTTCAAAGGGTTAGTACTTGGAATAGGTGTCAATCTAAACGTAAAAAAAGAAAATGTAAAATTAGTAACCGATAAAGAAATTACCAGCCTAAATCTGGAACTAGGTAAATCTATTGATACAAAAGATTTTAAAGAAAAGCTTTGCGATATGTTTTTTGCAAATTACGAAGAATTCTTATCAAAAGGTTTTGAATATATAAAAACTGATTACATAAAAAGAATTTATTTTCTTGATACAGAAATTTCGGTACAAAGCTTTAACAATATAACTACCGGAATAGCAAAAGAAATAAATCAAAATGGAGAATTAGTTTTAGAAAAAGACAATGAACAATTTGTACTGAATATAGGAGATATACTATGAGTGAATTTTTATTACACTTTCAAGAAGGCTGCACCTTAATGCTAATTGGTATGGGCGTAGTTTTGTCATTTCTTTGTATACTAATTTGCAGCATGCACATTATGTCCGCAGTTGTGGGATACTTAAACAAAATCTTCCCAGAAGCAATTCCGGAAGTAAAAACAAAAAAAGCAAAATCGTCAAATGCAATTGACGATACAATTGTAGCCGCAATCGCTGCAGCAATTGCAAGAAAAAGAGCGTAATTTAGAAAGGAAATATATTATGGCTAAAAAACTTATTAAAGTTATGGACACGTCATTCAGAGACGGTTTTCAGTCTGTTTATGGGGCAAGAGTTCTTGTTGACGATTTCTTGCCAGCTTTAAAGGCTGCAGTAGATGCAGGCTTAAAACATTTTGAAGTTGCAGGCGGCGCAAGATTTCAATCACCGATTTTCTACTGTAACGAAAACGCTTTTGACACTATGGATAAAATCAGAGCAGCAGTTGGTCCGGATATCAACTTGCAATCACTTTCCAGAGGTGTAAACGTTGTAGGTTTGGAATCTTATCCAAGAGAAATTATTGACTTACACGCAAAAATGTTTAAAAAACATGGCGTAACTACTGTTAGAAACTTTGACGCACTTAATGACGTAAACAACCTTATTGATTCAGCTAATAGCATCAAAAATCATGGTCTAAACCACGAAGTTACAATCACAATGATGGAACTTCCTTATGGTTGTGAAGGTGCTCACGATGTAGCTTTTTATGAAAAAGTATTGAGAAATATTCTTGATGCGGGAATTCCGTTTGACAGTCTTGCATTTAAAGATGCATCCGGAACTTCAAACCCTAGAAAAGTTTACGAAACAATTAAAAGAACTCGCGAAATCTTGGGTGAAGAAGCACATATCAGATTCCACTCTCACGAAACTGCAGGTACTGGTTTGGCTTCATACTTGGCAGCGCTTGACGGTGGTGCTAACGGTATTGACCTTGCTATGAAACCGGTTTCCGGCGGAACTTCGCAACCTGATATCGTTTCTATGTGGCATGCATTGAAAGGCACAGAATACGATTTAGGCATTGATATTGAAAAAATTCTTGAAACTGAAGAAATTTTCAAAGAATGCATGAAGGATTATTTCTTACCTCCTGAAGCAATGGCAGTGAACCCAATGATTATTTCATCACCACTTCCGGGCGGAGCTTTGACTGCTAACACTCAAATGTTAAGAGATAACAACTTAATGGATAAATATCCTGAAATTGTTGCGGCGATGAAAGAAGTTGTTATGAAGGGAGGTTTTGGAACATCGGTTACTCCGGTTTCTCAATTCTACTTCCAACAAGCATTTAATAACGTTATACACGGCCCATGGCAAAAAATCGCAGATGGTTACGGAAAAATGGTTCTTGGATACTTCGGTAAAACTCCTTGTGAACCAGATGCAGAAGTTGTAAAAATTGCATCTGAACAACTTAACCTTCAACCAACAACAGAAAAAGTTGTAGATATTGATGACAAAAACCCTAACAAAGGTTTGAAAGCCGCTACAAAAATGCTTGAAGATGCTAACTTGCCGGTAAATGATGAAAATATCTTTATCGCCGCAGCTTGCAAAGAAAAAGGTATCCTATTCCTTGAAGGCAAAGCTACTTTAGGTATCAGAAAAAATGAACCGACTGCAAAAACAACGACAAGTGTATCTAAAGGCGGTAATGACTTTACTATTACGATTGCCGGCAAAAAATATGCGATTTCAGCTGGTGACAAACAAGTTACCGTAAACGGCAAATCCTATGACGTTGACATTAAAGACGGTATCGAAAAAGTTGCAGCATCTTCCGCTGATGGCGAAGCTGTAACGGCAAAACTTCCTGGAAAAGTAATAAGAGTTGAAGTTTCTGAAGGTGATACAGTAGAAGTTGACGAAGTAATTGCCGTTGTAGAATCAATGAAAATGGAAACAGAAATCAAATCACCAAAAGCCGGAACTATTACATCTGTAGACATCGAAGCCGGTCAACAAATTCAATCCGGTGATACATTGGTAACAATCGGTTAGGAGGCAACTTAAATGATGAATTTATCAGAAAGTTTAATAAAACTTTGGAACTCAACCGGTCTTGCAAACTTTGTACAACCGGTAGACCCTACCATTACAAACGGATTTGAACAATTTTTACATCAGTTCGGTTCTCCGATTATGTTATTAATTTGTTTATTCTTATTGTGGTTAGGGATTAAAAAACAATATGAACCGCTATTGTTAATCCCGATTGCATTCGGCGGTTTGTTATCAAACATTCCGGTTGCGGGTATAGCTGAACCGGGTGGATTTTTGTACATCATCTATGAAGCGGGTATTCACCAAGGCTTATTCCCATTGATTATATTTATGGGGGTAGGAGCTATGACCGATTTTGGGCCGCTGATTGCAAACCCTAAAACTGCATTGTTAGGTGGCGCAGCTCAGTTCGGTATCTTTGGCGCATTACTATTAGCACTTTGTGTATTTGGATTTACCCTTCCACAATCGGGTGCAATTGGTATTATTGGGGGCGCTGACGGTCCGACTTCAATTTACGTTACAAGTAAACTTGCTCCTGAATTATTAGGTGCAATTGCGGTTGCAGCTTACTCATATATGGCTTTGGTTCCGGTTATTCAACCACCTATTATGAAAGCTTTAACCACAGAAGCTGAACGCAAAATTCAAATGGAACAATTGAGAATAGTTACAAAACGTGAAAAAATCGTATTCCCTCTTGTTGTTCTTGGACTTTGTATAATTCTATTACCTGATGCTTGTCCTCTTATCGGTGCATTAACATTCGGTAATTTATGTAAGGAATGCGGTGTTGTTGATAGATTATCAGACACAATGCAAAATGCCTTGATTAACATTGTAACAATATTCTTGGGCTTGTCTGTAGGCTCAAAACTATCTGCTTGCCAATTCTTGACAACAAAAACATTGTTCATTCTTATCTTAGGTATATTGGCATTCAGTTTTGCAACCGCCGGTGGTGTTATAGTTGCTAAAATAATGAACAAATTCTCTAAAACACCTATCAACCCTCTAATTGGTGCAGCCGGCGTATCTGCAGTTCCAATGGCTGCTCGTGTAGCTAATAAAGTTGGTTTGGAAGCTAATTCTCAAAACTACCTATTAATGCACGCTATGGGACCTAACGTTGCTGGTGTAATTGGTTCCGGTGTAGCTGCGGGTATATTACTAGCTCTTTGCCAGTAAAATTAATTTACAAACGCAAAAAAGTGTCGCTTATTTAGCGGCACTTTTTTAATGTAAATAAATAGTCATTTAGGACTAGTGCAAAAATTTATTTAAGGGTGTATTATAATCATAGAGAGTAGTTTATATAGGAGTGAAATATGTCAATTGATAATGCACTTGTAATGATACTTGCAGGGGGCGAAGGCAAACGCTTGCTTCCTCTAACTAAAGATAGAGCGAAACCGGCGGTTCCTTTCGGCGGACGCTACAGAATCATTGATTTCGTATTGAACAATTTTATCAACTCCGGATTTTACAAAATTAAAGTTCTCACACAATACAAATCAGATTCACTAAACAAACATATCACAAGGGGGTGGACATTATCACCGTTTTTAAACCAATATGTTGACCTAGCACCGGCACAAATGAGAACCGGAAGTGATTGGTATAGAGGCACAGCCGATGCAATTTATCAAAACATTTTTCACATAACCGACGAAGATCCGGATTATGTTTGTATTTTTGGCGGAGACCATATTTACAAAATGGATGTGTCACAAATGCTAAAATACCACAAGGCAAAAGATGCCGATTTGTCTATATCAGCAATTCCAATACCGATTGAAGAAGCTTCGGAATTCGGAATTATCGAGGTTGACGACAACTGGAGATTAATAAATTTTGTTGAGAAGCCAAAAGAAAAACCCAGAACAATACCCGGAAATCCAAATATGTGTTTAGCATCTATGGGTAACTATATATTCAATAAAGATATTTTATTAAAAGCCCTTAACGAAGATTTCAAAATCGAAACTTCAAACCACGATTTTGGCAAAAATGTTATCCCTATGCTTCTAAATCAAGGTAAAAAGATTTACATATACAATTTTCATGACAACGAATTTGCAGGAATTTCAGATAAAGAACGTGGTTACTGGAAAGATGTAGGAAGCATTGATGCTTATTGGCAAGCGAACATGGATTTGTTGGCATCAGACCCTGAGTTAAATCTTTATTCAAAAGAATGGCCGTTAAGAACTTTCAATTATAATTATCCTCCGGCCAAATTCATCTGGGAAGAAGGCGATAGAGTTGGTATGGCCACAAATTCAATGGTTTCAGAAGGATGCATTGTTTCTGGTGGTGGTTTGTCCAGATGTATACTTTCTCCTAAAGTTAAAATTAATAGTTACTCTCAAATCTCTGAAAGTATTTTGATGGAAAATGTTGAAGTTGGCAGATACTCAAAAATAAGACGCGCAATTATCGATAAAAACGTAACGATACCACCTAACACACAAATCGGATTTGATAGAGAAGAAGATCTCAGAAGAGGTTTTCACGTTAGCCCAAGCGGCATAACGGTTGTTCCTAAAGGGGCAATTCTATAAATTTACCCAAGTGATTATATAAAAAAAATACGGTTACTATAAAATAATTAGTAACCGTATTTTTATGTAAATATTTATTAAAATCATAATTTATTAAGGCAATTTAAAACGTTCATAATCTTTATTGATTTGGGTGTAGAAAAATGGCATCAATAGGTTCTGTTACATCACGAATAACCAACTCTTCTTTGTATCAAAATGTTAGTCGTAAAGCTAGACAATTTGAACAAAGATTTTATGATGCAATCCCAAACTACGATTTTAAAAAGAAGAAAACCATTGATATAATAGACAAAATAGGGCAAGAAATTTCATCTGCAGAAAACCGTTTAATCTTGGGGGCGACAGCTCTTGTTAGCCAACCATTTATTGATGCGAACAACAAAAAAGTCGACAAAGAAACCCGAAAAGTATCTGTTGCCAGAACCATTGCCAAAATTATTGCCGGAACGCTTACCGGTTTCACAATAAGAAAAGGTTGTATCAAACTTATTCAATCGTCTTCAAAACTCGAAAATTCAGTTAACAAGTTTGGCGAAAAAATAAAACTAAACAGATTTAACACGTTCTTCTCTCCAAAGGGTGTAAAATCTGACACCACCGAGGCGTACAAACAATATCAGAATGCTCTGGGTACAATTGTTGCTCTTGTTGTCATGATGGTAACAAATTTTGCAATAGACGCACCATTGACAAGAGTTTTGACTAACAAATTCGTTGCTCACGCCAACAAAAAAGAAAACAATGGAGGAGCAAAACAATGTTAGACTTCTCCAAATTCAAAACAATGCTTTATAAAAACTACGGCGAAAACCCGGGGAAAATGCTTGTACACACCGGTACTTTAGGCTGGGTACTTTCATCATTAGCACAAATTACCGCTATTGGATTTAACGACAAAATCTCAGGAGAACAAAAATCTTTTCTGATTCCACAAGAAATTGCCGATGCTACAGTAAACATTATTTCATTCTACGCAATAACAAACACAATGAAAACCATTGCCTCGAAACTTGTTTCAACCGGCAAACTTACAACACCTCATATAAAACAATTTTTAATGAAAAACAACCTTATGAGCAAAAGCCCAAACATGAAAAATTATGTTGGAAAAATAGATTTTGATATTTCAAAAATCGCAAATTTTGATGAAATCGCAACTGATTACAAAAACTTCAAAAACGGAGTTGATGTAGTCGCCAGCACATTAGGTTCAATTTTATCTTGCAATATTGTAACTCCGATAATAAGAAATCAATATGCCGCAAACGAACAGAAAAAAACAATTTTAAAAAGGCAACAAATGCAATATCAATTTTTAAAAGCCCCAAAAGGGATATCAATGAGCGATTATCAGAAAAATGCCTATGCAAAATATTCCGGCGGAACACTTAAAATTTAAAACATAACTAGCCAAAAACACACCACTATTGCTAAAATCACAAACACAAATGATGCAGAAAGCTTAAAAAAAGAATCTATTCGGATAAAACTTCTATCATGCTGCAACAATGACATAATACCTTTCGAAAAATCTTCTCTTATCTCATTTTTCGTCCTATCAAAAGACAAATGCAATATTTTTTTAAAATTATACATTGATTCCAACTCTTGTCTGGCCAAAGGGTTAGTTATTGCAATCTTTTTAATTCTAATATTTTGATTATCATCAAGTTCATTATCTAAATATTCGCTAACATATTTTTTAAATTCATCATACTGTTTGTTTTGAAATGGGGACAACTCAAGTTCAACCGAACTGACGGTTTGCGAATTTTCCGACTCAAAATACTTACCAAGCATTGTTTGAAAATTTTGAAAACTTTCTGAACATTGAGGACAACTATCAAGATGTTCTTTTACGCATTTTGCCAAATGCTCACTCAATTTATTTTCCACATAGAAAGACATCAATGCCATAACTTGTTCACAACTTAGTTTTCTATTTTTCATAAAGCCCCCTTAAATATATGATTTCAAATTTTCTTGCAATTTCCCGCGTGCTCTTGCGATACGAGATTTTACCGTTCCGATAGTTGAACCGGTTGCTTCCGCAATTTCCTCATAACTTAACCCTTGCAATTCACGCAAAATAATTGCAACTCTAAAAGGTTCCGGTAATTGAAAAATTGCGGACTTTATTATTTTATCTAGTTCAGACGTAATACATTTGTCATGAGGTTTACAACGCTTATCGGGTATTTGAACAACCTTAGAATTGTCATCTTCACCGTCATCATGAATTGACACCGTATTTACCATTCGTCGATTTTTGCGCAAAGAATCATAAAAAACATTATTTATTATTTGATTTGACCAACTTTTATAATTTAACGGATTTTTCAAAGATTTAATATTTTTAGCTATCTTTAACAGAACATCTTGGGTTAAATCCGAGACATTATCATCGTTTTTTGTTAAATAACAAAATGACGCGTAAACATTTTTTTGTTCACGTTTAATTAATTCTTCAAGAGCTCTATAATCATCTTGTTGCGCCAAGACAATCAATTCACTCATTACCAATTTTTTATAATGTAATTTATTACCGGACATTGTTGACTCCATAAACCTATGGTACGAAAAATCCGATAAATATCACTCATTCTTTGATATATACCTAATAGGGTATAATTTATTTTGCAGAAATATAACCTCTCAAGGCTGTGTAAGCAGCAACATAAGGTGACGCCAAATAAATATCGCCCTTAGTATTACCCATACGACCTTGGAAATTTCTATTTTGAGTTGCTAAACAAACCTCTCCATCCGCAAGCGTTCCGGCATGAACACCAACGCAAGGCCCACATCCAGGAGGAAGAATTGTTGCATTTGCTTCCACAAAAATATTAATCAAACCTTCATTCAAAGCTTGAATATAGACATCTTTTGAGGCCGGACAAATAAGCATTCTTAAATTAGGATTGATTTTTTTGTCTTTAAGAATATTTGCAACCACTCTTAAATCTTCAATTCTACCATTTGTACAAGTACCTACAAATACTTGATCAACTTTAATATTAGAAAGTTCTGAGGCTAATTTAGTATTATCAACCGTATGCGGACATGACACTGTGTGCTCAATATCTTCGGCATTTATTTCAATTACACGTTCATAAACCGCGTCTGCATCAGGTAAAATCTGAACAAATTTATCTTCACGACCTCTTGATTTCAAAAACTCTTTTGTTTTATCATCAGCAACAAACAAACCGCATTTTGCACCGGCTTCAACCGCCATATTAGCTAATGTAAAACGTTCAGACATAGACATATTTTCAATCGTTTTACCACAAAATTCAAGGGCCTTATAGGTAGCACCATCAGCACCAATCATACCTATTAAATGAAGCATCAAATCTTTAGAACAAATACCCGATTTAAAGTTTCCATTAACAACAATTTTAAATGTTGCCGGAACTTTTAACCAAGTTTTTCCCAATGCCATTCCAACAGCTACATCCGTTGACCCCATGCCCGTTGCAAAAGCGCCTAAAGCCCCGGAAGTACAAGTATGAGAATCTGCACCGATTAATATTTCACCCGGATTAACAAAACTTTCAATCAATCGTTGATGGCAAACTCCGGCACCAACATCAGAAAGTATTGCCCCATAATCTTTTGAAAAATCTCTTAATACTGTATGGGTATTAGAAAGCTCTTTTCTTGGACTCGGAGAAGCATGGTCAATAAACAATATTGTTCGTTCCGGATTGTTTAATCTATCTTTACCTAATTTTTTAAACTCTTGAACTGTCAACGGCCCTGTTCCGTCTTGCACTGCAGTAACATCAACCCTTGAGATTACAAGTTCTCCGGCTCTAACATCTTTATCCGCATGTAATGAAATGATTTTTTCTACTAAAGTTTGTCCCATAAGTTTCTCCTTATCATAAAACAATCTTAGCACAAAAAATCATTTCTAAAAATATTGTATAATTAAACGTTATGTATCTGAAACTCTAACTTTTATATCCTCAATTTTGGAATTGATATCTTCAGAGTTTAGGAATAACGTTGTACGAGAATCACCTTTAGTAATCGTACCGCCTGAAACATATTCGTTATTTCTAATATTTACAAATCTATTTACCTTATCGCCATCTAGTTGCAACAATTCTTTTTTCACTCCGTTTGTAGGATTAAAGTTGTCATATTTTTCAACGACAAGAGTATTATTATTTACATATATAACATCATAGTGCACACTGGATTTAATATTGCCGTTTGAGTTGTATTCCATCTCATCATAAGCAAGACACTTATCGGTTGATTTAAAACCGTCCAATTTGATTGAAGAAACGGATTGCCTTGACGGATTGGCATAAATAAATTGTAAAGGCAAATTATCAACTTTTGCTTTAGATTTTCCTTCTGCTGGGTCAATATCTGAGGTTTTAAGATTAAGTACAGAAATAAAATTATTTAATGCGGTATTAATAGGTGCATCAATTAATCGAGAAGGTATATATGCTTGAACATTAGGTATAGTTACCGAATCCAAATTTTCACCGTTAAGATTTTTACAAGCAATTTTCACTTTTGGTAAATTATAGACATGACCGGTATAAAGAGTATCTTTTGTTTCCGGAACTTCCGGTTTTTCTGTAGGGTTAAATATTATTATAGGATCGCAATCTTCTTGCGGATAATATTCATCACAAGAAGCCAAAGGCGATGCGAGCACAGGAATCAATACCATTGCTTTCAAAGCCTTGCGCAATGAATCTCCAGAACATTCATAACAATTTTGGTTACATACATGTTCTTGAGGAGTGTTTCCTACTTTCTTTTTACGACCTTCGAAGTTTATATTTGTTATACCTGTGTTTGAAATAGCATTTATTCTCATATTTGAATCCTTCTATTATATTACTATACTAGACAGATAAAACACCTAAAAATATTTTTTGCTAGGGATTTTAATTTACACAATTCTATGAGGCATAGTCAAAATATGAGCATCAACACGTCTTTTAAAAGCTCCTTGAGGCTCGTAATAAGGAGAAACCGTCATAACTTTCGCTGCGATATCAGGATAATAATAAATAAATCTCAACTCACTGGATGTCAAAGGTTTTTGAGTATGAACGTTAGCATAACGAACTAATTCCAAAATGTTACGCGCCTCATGTTCATCTTTAAACTCAAGTTCCAAATTATCATAAACGTTTCTGAAACCTTTAATACCACCATATTCACCGGTTGTAATCATACGGCCGGTTTCAATAATCTCAGGTTCGCCTCTGCCAAGTTCCTCGTAATCATAAAGCTCATAATTACGTCTGTCTTTTAACGCACCGTCAGCGTGGATACCTGATTCATGCGCAAAAGCATTATCACCTACAGCAGGTTGGTTCATTGGTATTGGAACTCCAAAAGCATACGCCGTATATTTAGCTAATTGCCAAGTTTTACTCAAATCTATATTTGGATCAATTTGGTAATTTCCTCTGAAACCAGCAGACTTTGATATTGCAAGCAAACAAGATACCAAATCGGCATTGCCGGCACGTTCGCCCATACCATTTATAGCTGTGTTAATATATGCATCTACACCGGCATCAATCGCTGCCTTTGCGCCCATAACAGAACAAGCAGTCGCCATGCCCAAATCGTTATGAAAATGCATCTCAATATCCATGCCGGTCTCTTTAGCTATTTTGAATATTCTGTCATAAGTCGTTTTTGGATCTTCAAACCCTAAAGTATCGCAATATCTAAACCTATGTGCACCGGCATCTTTTGCTGCAGCCGCATATTTTATCAAATAATCCAAATCACTTCTCGAAGCATCTTCCGCATTAACACCAATGGCAAGCGCACCCTTTTGTACAGCACATTTTACAGCTTCAGCAGTTATTTTTATAATATCATCTGAAGTTCTTTTGCCACCATATTTGCCTTGAATCATTTGTTCTGAAGTCGATTGAGACATATTCACATATTTTAGTTGTGGAACATTTTTGAAAGATAACTCTACATCTTCCGGAATAGCTCTCATCCAACCCGAAAGACGTGTTTTAGTAATAACATTGCGTTCTACAAGCTCTAAATTACCATTAAGATAATTGATTTCATGTTGAGTAGTAGGGAAACCAAATTCGGACTGAGTAATTCCCATATCATCTAACATTAAATTAATAATAGTTTTTTGCAGTTTTGCCAATCCTAATCTTGAAGTTTGCACTCCGTCTCGATTTGTAACATCAACAAAATAAATTTTGTTTTCTTTCATAAATGCTCCTGTATAAATTTCTTAATCAACTTGCTTTTTATTGTAAAATTAATTACAATGATAAGTATGGAACCTTTTGTTGGTTCTGTCAAGCATTTTTAAGAAAAATTATGAACAGCCAATTAGAAAAAAAAATAAATAAAGAAATTAGAGGCGGAAACGTCAAAACCGCAATTGAGCTATGCCAAATCGGCTTGCAACAAGAACCGACAAATCCTGATTTGCATGTTAGGTTAGGAGATTTGTTTTTGGCATGGCATTTAGATATTTATAATTCATGTCAATACATTGACGAAGCCATTACTGAATATCAACGAGCATTGGAAAGCTATATAGATTCACCAAAAATCTATTACAAAATAGGCCAAGCGCATTTCTACAAAGGTGACTTGGATAAAGCAATCAACTACCTTGATATGGCTATCTCTAAAGATAACAAATTCAGTAAAGCTTATTTACTTTTAGCGGAGACCTATACAAAGAACGCAAGATTTGTTGAAGCGAAAATCAATGCCGAAAAAGCCATAAAATGTTCGCCTCTTCGCAGTTCTTGTGCACATTTTCTATTATCTAATTTGTACAAAGTCTCATCGGCTAGAAATTTCAAAAATAAATTTTTGAGCGTATACGAAAATATTTTATCTGTACTAACGCTTCCGTTTGACGAACTTGCTTTGTCAAACGTCGGCAAATCGATAAAATATCTCAAATTTTTACCTACACTAGTAAAAGGATTCTTAAAAGTAAACGCAAATAACATCCTTGAAGCAGTTGATATATACGCAGATGCAATTGAAAAAGCCCCAGGATTTATTCCGCTTTATTGCATTTTAGGCGATTTGTACAGAACTCTCGGTCAATTTGATGATGCAATTACCGAATATAAGATGGCAATATGGTTGGATAGCTTAAATATCCCAGCATATCGCTCATTGTGTCAAGCTTATGAAGAACTTGGAGACTATGACAACGCCATTGAAATATACAAAAAACTTATAAAGATAATGCCTAATATGCCGGATGTTCACGCAAATCTTGCAAACATATTATATGTTAAAGGAGATGTTGAAGGTGCAATTTCGCATTATCAAACCGCGATTACACTCAACCCACGTAAACAATGGACAAGTGTTATCAATCAGACATTGGGATTTGTATACCAAGAAGCAAAAAATGACCTTGATGCCGCTATAGGCTCTTATCATAGTGCATATCTTCTAACTCCACAAGATTTGGATATTTACATCAATCTTGGTAGTGCGTTTTATGACAAAGAGGATACTGACAACGCCTTGGCAATATATCGTAATGCCCTTGATTTAGACCCTAAAAATGCAAACATCCATTGTAACTTAGGTTTCCTATTTTGGGGTAAAGGCAATCTTGATGAAGCGATTAAAGAATATAATCTTGCAATAGAATACAATCCGGAGTATTCAATAGCATACAACAATTTAGGCGTAATTTATCTTGATGATTTAGGTAGAGTACGTCCGGCAATTGATTTATTCAAAAAATCAGTAGAATGTAATCCGAATTATGCACTCGCACACTTCAACTTAGCAAGAGCAATCGCTATCACCGGCGATAAAATTGAAGCTGCCAAACTTTATCAAATTGCGCAAGATATAAATAAAATCACAAACGAACTTGACCCTTCTGAGATTATTGACAAACTCAACGGATTGTTTGATTAAGCATTATTATTTTTGCGAATTTTATCTGCAACTTCTTTTGCAGCCCAAGCACTCAAACTTGTGAGAACTGCGGTGACTGCATAGGTTGCAAATCCAAATCTATTCGATTTTTTAACGCTTGCTAACAAATCTGCCGGCAATAATTTTGAGGCAATTTTTTCACCTTTTTGAGTTGCTAATCCTTCTTCTAAAAGACTCGGTACAAATGTTAGGAACGTTAGTTTGCCAATATTATTTCGTACAAAATTATTTATTTTTTGGCCAAATGTTAATTCACCATTTTCGTCTTTTGGTTTTGATTCTTTCATCACCCCAAATGCCGGGATAATATACGGAGCATACATTAAAGGTATTCTTATTTGTTGTAATTTATTTGCCCAAGAACTAAGATTTTTATTCATTGCATGACCAAGTTCATGGAACCAAGCACAAGACAATTTATCCTTAGGTAATAATAATTGATTATTAGTTAAGTCAAAAAATGCGTTCGTACCAGCTTTCACTTGTTGCAATGCCTTATCGTCATTCAATAGAATAGTTTTATCATCAATAAAGAAAACCTTTGCTTTATCTTTTATACCACTAGACTCCCAAGCATTTTCAAATGCTTGAACAATTTTTTGCACACCAGTTTTGTCCAAATTATCACTTTGCGCTTTCATTTGCTTCATTAGAAGCACATTTACTGGTAACGGCATAGTCGCAATAGCAGCTTGTGTAATCAAGCCGGCTGCTATTGCTTGAGCTTCATTTTTATCAATTTTTTCGGTTTTTTGTTCAATCTGCGAACCTATTGCTGAAGGAGTTATAGGATTGATAGACATAGACATAAGTTACCTACTATTTCACCACACTATAATTACAAAGTAAAAGCATAATAATTATTGCTAATAAATATAGAAATATTAAGAATTATTTATAAATTTTCCCATCGATTTGCACAGATTCAACATACATGTTTTCACAAGCACCACCCCCAGCACTATTTAGAGTTTGTAGACCTCGTGAAGAAGCATTATTGTCTGTTCTGGAATCACTAGTATAAGCGGTTTTTCCATTTTCATAAGTAATATCAACCAAATATCCATCGAGTTTTACATTTGTGTATTTTTTCATTTTTAACAATGCACTCATAACATTTGCATTAGCCGGAATTAAATGTGTATGGGAAGAATGAGACAAAACATAATCAAAACTAAACTCTTTTGAATTTTTCAATTTTGTATACAAAACTCTTGCACTACCAAGAGTTTTCTTTGATTTAAAAACAATATTTCGCTTTACTGCATTTTTATCGGCTAAATCTCCCCACACAAGACCGACATCCATTAGTGCAATGCCATCAAAATCACTACGATTTATGCCGCGGAACCAAAAATTCGTATTTTTTGCAACAACCATGCCAGATATTGAATATTGCGCAACTTTCGTTAGGGTGTAAATTTTATTATTATCTGGACCTTTTTTTGATATTTTGTTATTTATTGACGATAAAGGAAGCTGTATAGGATCATTTGAGGTATCAATCGGAGTTTTAACAATTGTCGATACTGTAGGAAAACTATATCTAACCCGAAATAACAAGTCATCCAGCATTGAATTACAAACAATAAAAATAACCAAGATTAAACAAATCTTACCAAACAAATCAAAAAAATCACTTATCTCATAAGGTCGTTCCATTTAGACAACACTTTCCACATTTATCGGCAATCTAAACCCGAAAGTTGAACCTTTACCAACTTCTGAAATTAAAAATACTTCACCACCATGTTTTTCAATTGTTGACTTAACAAGGTGTAGCCCCAAACCGGTTCCTTTTATTGTATGCGTATTATTTTCTACTCTATAAAATCTTTCAAAAACCTTTTTTTGATGTTCCGGCGCTATACCACAACCATTATCCTTAACTGAAATCTCCACACAATTGCCATCAACTTTTTTAATCAAAACCTCAATTTTAGAATTATCCGGAGAATATTTTATAGCATTAGACATCAAATTCGTAAATGCACGAGCTATACTATCATAGTTAATCATCAATGTAGGGATTTCCGACTCTTTACTTAACGATACAACTAAATTTCTTTCCTTTAACAAAACTCCCAATTGATTTACACAAGTTTCAACCAGTTGCACAACATTGTTTTGGTCTTTATGAAGCTTAACTCCGGATTCGAGTCGAGAGAAATCGAGAATATCATTTACCATATTGTTTAATCTAATTATCTCTTGATTTAGTGTAGCAATAAAATCCTTTTTAGTCTCTTCATCAAATTCATCCCCCATTGTGTAAAGGGTGTCAATATAACTCCTCAACACTGTAACCGGAGTTCTGAGTTCATGCGAAACATTTGAAATAAAATGAGAACGCATCATATCCATTTCGGCTTCTTTAGTCATATCAATCAATACAATAATATAACCGACATAATCCTTATTACGCGTAAACATTGGAGAAATAACCGACTTAATTGTTCGATTATCGACTATAATATTGAAGGCAATAGGTTTGTTTTCGATATCATCTAACGGAGTATCCTTAAACTCTTCAATTTTAGCTTCAAAACAATGGTTTCCGGCAGTATCAAGGTAATCTTGGATTTTGGTATTAAGCATTTGATGTTCTTCCAATTCCAAAAGGAATTGTGCATGATTATTCACCAACACTACATTGTCATTGTTATCACAAACAACAACACCATTCGCAATACTCATCAAAATAGCTTCCAACTTGTTACGCTCAAGAGTTAACTGCTCAATATTCTGTTCTTCATATACATGCAATTTGTGCGACATCTCATTAAAAGCATTGAACAACAATTCAACTTCTTGACTAACTTCTTTACCTTCAATAGTATATCCGAACTCTCCCGATGTAATCTTGCTAACGCCATCTTGCAAAATACGAAGCTCACGCGTAATCAAATAAGTATTAATTAACACCACAAACGCAAAGATTACCCAAGCCGCAAGAAACACAAAAAACATTGACGAACGCGTCGTTGAAGATATTTGCTCAATAATTTTGCCCGAAAACGCAACCGTTACAGAGCCAAGATAAATATCCTGTCCTTTAATTTGTTTTACAATTTGCGAAGTTACGATAATATTTGATTTTGAATGTTTATTTGATTGGTTATTTTCCTCAAAATAAGTGACATTATCTTTTTCATCTCGGAGTTGAATATGCACAATATCCGGATGACTTTTGATAATAGTATCCGCGTGTGAAGCAACTGCACCAAAAGCCTCTTTTACAGTCATTTGTTCTGATAATTCAACACATTCAACTGCCAAAGCTTTAGATATAACTTTACCAAAACTCTGATAACCTTCATTTAATTTTTTCTGAATATTGAATATCGCAAAAATTGCAATGCTAATAATCAGAACCGTACTCAAAAACAATCCAAAGATAATCAGTCTGTTTTGAGTTGTTAAACTAACCTTATTTTTATCCATATCAGAATTATACCACTTAAAACTATCTTGCGCAAATAGTTCTTGCAACATGCACACCCGAAGCTGAAGCTTGGATAAGTCCTCTTGTTACTCCGGCACCATCACCAATTGCAAATAGATTTTTTACGCCTTCAGTTTCTAATTCATTAGTTAGCTTTACTCTCGCAGAATAGAATTTAACCTCAATACCGTAAAGCAAAGTGTATCTCGATGCGGTACCCGGACAAACTTTGTCTAATGCGTGCAACATTTCGATAATACTTGTCATTTGACGATAAGGGATAACCAAACTCAAATCACCAGGTGTTGCACAAGTCAAAGTTGGTTGAATTATGCTTGATTTAATTCTGTCCGGAGTAGAACGACGACCGTCCAAAATATCTCCGAATCTTTGAACTAAAATACCGCCGCCAAGCATATTGGCAAGACTTGCAATATGTTGACCGTATTTAATCGGTTCTTTAAACGGCTCAGTAAATTTTTCACTAACTAATAGCGCAAAATTTGTATTTTTTGTTTTCATATTGGCATAGCTATGACCGTTTACTGTTGCAATACCGTTATAATTTTCTTGAACAACTTCACCATTTGGATTCATACAGAAAGTTCTGACTTCATCGCCAAAGGTAGGAGCGTGATAAATTAATTTTGATTCATACAATTTAGATGTCAAAGGTTCAAACACCGGTGCCGGAAGTTCAACACGAACCCCAACATCAACCGCATTATTAACCATACCGATTTTGTGCTGAGCAAATTCCTTAGTCAACCAATCCGCACCTTCTCTACCAGGAGCAATGATAGTATATTCAGCAGTTATTGTCTGGCCATTATCCAAAACAATACCTTTTACTTGCTCACATTCAACAATCAAATTCTTGGCTGCAACATCATTGATAATAGTTATATTCTTATCCAAATAATCTTGCATATTTTTTAGAACATCAAGACTTCTTTCAGTTCCTAAATGACGCACCGGAGAATAAACGAGTTTTAGTTCTGCAAGAGACGCTTGTTTTTCCAACTCATCATAAACTTTTCTATCCGTCCCGAACACATCTTCAGTAGCACCATATTGTAAATACAATTGGTCGGAATAATCGATTAATTCTTCAACTTTTTGACGAGACATATAGTCAACTAAATGTCCGCCAACATCTGGTGTCAAAGTCAATTTCCCGTCCGAAAAAGCACCGGCACCACCCCATCCGCAAAGCAAACCGCATTTTTTGCAAGTCGGACAAGTTTCGTAGCCTTCACGAAGCAAACATTTTCTTTTTTCAATTTTTTGACCCTTTTCAATCAAAACAACTTTCCACTCAGGACGAAGTTTTACGATTTCTAAAGCCGCAAAAATACCGGCAGGACCTGCTCCAATAATAGCTACGTTATACATCTTTTATCTCCATTATTAAAAATTCTCAACCACAAAAATATAACTCGAACAAAAAACAAAATAAAGCATTTGTAAGAATTTGTAAACATTATTTTATTGTTTGGAATTCAACATTTTGGAATTTAATTTTAAACGCTTTTTTCCCGTACTTCCCGTTACTAACCATTTTAATAATCATTTCGACGGGACTTCCCATACGCTCTCTTCTGGAACGGTCACAAGATTCTGTAACCCTAGATGATTTACATTTTAATATATTATCAATTGTTGATTTATAAGTTTTGCGCGCTTGTTCACTTTCAAAAGAATCACTTATCCCTTGTTTACGGCATTGCGATTTTGCAATTCCAACATTCTTGCCGACAATGTTCATAGCATCAGCGTCAACTCCGGTTAAAAAATAAGTTCGGCCTTGATTGTGAACCGTACGAATAAAATTCGAAGCACAGAGCTTTGGATTGACCCACCTTTTGTCTACGATATCACGAGGATTGTAATCATAATCGCGTCTTAGATATTGTAACATCGCATTATACTGCTCATCACCTTTTACTTTTGGACAAGTCGTTAGTAAATCAACCATTTGTCTGCACGATTTTTTTATAAGCTCGGGACTTGTCACATAAGTACCATCTACCATAACTCTGACTGGTAACACACCCGTAAATCTAGGGCTAGAAGCATAAGACGCATTTAAAACTTGCATATAGAAATCCTTTTTTTATTTTAAAAAACTCTAAAAATTTTTTTTGCTATTCAGTTTTTAAAATATCATTTCTTTGTTTTATTGCATTATCAATATCTTGAATAAGCATCTGAACTTCGGTTGTATCACTTAACCTTTGCGCCGCAAGCGCATATGGTTTCCCCTGAGACGGCATACCATTATTCAAATAAATCACTGCGGCATTATAATTTATAACATACTTGTCTTCATCACGCTTTGCAATTTTCAATCCATCTTCTAAGGCCTTAATTGCTTCCGGAACCCTATTCAATTCAGAAAGTGCAATCGCTTTATCTATATAACCGTTAGCCAAATCCGGAGCTTTTTTTATATAATTTTCAGCTTCTTGCAACTTTTTAGCAGAACGTGTTTTAGAGTTACCTATAATAATCGGCGCATAAAACATATTTTTTGTATCTACACTTGATAAAGCAATATTAGTTACTTCCGGCATCATTCTATATAACAGATTGATAGTATTCAAATCCGCCTGACTCAAATACTGAAACCCGCTTCTATATTGATTAAAAAGACTACTGGAATTTTCATCGGCCATATACATCAAATCATTAGAATTATAACTATGCCCCATAATTCCTAACGCGTGCCCCATTTCATGCAAAACGGTATTATATAACTCTTTATCAGTAAAATATGTACCCAACGGGTCTTTATCATAAAGCGTTATTGTCATTTTGTGCAGAATGCCCTTATTGGTAATCATCGGAGTAGTAACCCCAACCGCATAATGACAACCCGCTTGATTGCAAACATCTTTTGGCATAGGCACAATTTCGATTATAATATTTGCATTTTCAGTATTATCTACGATGTTATATTTTACAAATCTGGTCGATTCACGCCATTGATTTAGGGCCCTAATTATTTCAGTTTCAAAATAATCCGGTAACCCTTTAACTTTTTTTTGAATAGAAATTTTTAGAGGAAAACTACTTAAATCCCAACGCACAACGCCCACTTCTGCAGGAACTTGTTCTATATAATTATTTGCAAATGGTTTCAAAAATCGTTCCTTTAATTCGGCAATTTTTAAAGTTGCCGTTAAGCGCGCGCTATCGTTGATATTACTTTCCGCAATTAAATAAAGCTCTTTTTGGATTTTTAAAGTTGGTTTTAATTTAGTAAGAGTTTTTGCGTAATAATATCGAATATCTTGATTTTTTTTCGATATTTTATTAGCTTTTGACAAGGTGTTGTACGCTGTAATATAATCTTGATTTTCATACGCATCTTTACCTTGTTTCAAATAAATTTCAGGCAAAAAACGAACAACCAATCCAAAAATAATTGCAGCAAGACAAATAAAAACAACTATTACTCTATCAGTTGTTAACCCAAATCTTTTATTCATCCTTTACACCCTTATCAATCTCCAATATTTTAGCCAATGAGCGGGTATCGCCTTTTAATTTAAAGTATTCGGCAAACTTTGGAGTCGTTTTGAGATTAAAACTACGGCCGTTTTTATCCCTAGTCTTTGAAATCAAACCTTTTTCAACCAATTCTTGAACGTGTTCATAGGCAGTTGAACCACGCAAATCTTTCAAATCGGTTTGACGCAAAGGCTCTTTTAGCGCAATAACCGAAAGAGTTCTTAATACTGCTGGCTTCAAATCAACCGGACACAAAAGCTCTACCAAATCAGTATGCTCCTCTTTTACCTGAATTATGTATCCACTTTCATCATCGATTTCTAATGCACCTTCACGCGCAGCATAATCCATAATCAAATCAAGCAAAGCTTGTTCCACAACCTCAACTTCTTCACCTAAAATATTGGCAATTTCTTCCGGCTGCATAGCTCGAGCAGTAATGAACAAAATTGCTTCAACTCTATATTTCAACTGTTCCATTTTCTGCTCCTATATATTTTTTACCTTGTTCAATAACATTATCTATCATATTCTGAGTTTCGTCATCTATCTTGTCATCATAATCAATTTTAGACTCACCCTTAACGACATATAAATCTGAATAAAAAGACTCTTGTTTTAAATCGTAATCGGTTTCTGCAGTCAAAAACAATAACGCAATGTATGCGCTTATTTTATCCATACCCAACAATGTTAAGTCATTGAGTTCAATTTCTTCAGTTTTATTAAAAATTTGTTCTAAATTCTCTTTTAAAATTAACACACAATTTTCGATATATTCATCATGAGCGAGATTAACAATATCATCAGCCGACAATCTTGAATATGATTGCACTCTTCTCTTCGCTCTTTCATGCGCTTGTCTTAATGATTGCTTCTTTTCCAATTTTTCATAAAATTGCAACTGTCTAATCAAATCTTTCAATGTTACAACTCGGTTATGATTTAATTTTACGCTGGTTCTACGCTGTAAAACATCATCAATCGACACAACATTGTTCGTAGGAATATAATCATCTTCCGGATATTCAACTACAAATCCGTCTTCATCGTAAATATTTTCATCTTGATAATTATCTTCAAACTGCATAACATCAAGACCATCAAGAACATTTGATTTTAATCGTAAAAGTACTGACGCAAAAAGAAAAGTTCTACCGGTAACTCTAAGATTTTGCGATTTCATTTTACACATATGCGCAAGATATTTGTCCGTAACATCTACAATATCTATATTCCACGGATCAATTTTCCCGGACTTAGCCATATCAACAAGGATACCTATACCTTCATTTTGATTAGCTTTTATCTCTGGGATATCTATATTTAGATTTAACATTGCTAATTCACTTGCCATACTAATCTCTTAATTTTACTCCGGTTACTTTTGTAATACCTTTTTCTTTTTGTGTTACACCTATAGTTCTATTAGCAGATTCTATCATAGGTTTTCTGTGACTAACTACTATAAATTGCGTATCTTTTGATTGATTTTGAACCATTTGGGCGATACGTTCAACATTCATAGTGTCTAAACTTGCATCAACTTCATCGAAAGCATAGAACGGCGACGGCATATAACGCTGAATAGCAAAGACAAACGATAGCGCAGTAATTGCCTTTTCACCACCAGATAAACTTTCCAGACGTTGCGCCTTTTTGTCACGTATAGATGCCTTGATTGTCATACCGCCGGCTAGAGGGTCATCCGGATTTTCCAAATCTAATTCACCTTCACCTTCAGACAATTGATGGAACACTTCCTTAAAGTTAGCATTGATATTATTGTATGTTTTTAAGAAAGTTTCTTTCTTTAATTGTTCGTATCCTTGCATTCTTTCAAGGATTTCTTTTCGCTCTTTTGATAACGTTTCAATTTGTTCTTTCAATTCAGCTTGTCTTGCCAAAACTTCATCATAAGCTTGAATAGCACGCATATTGACATCACCCAATTCAGCCATTTTGCGCTCTAATCGTTGAATTTTAGAGGTAATTTCCTCAATAGAAATTTCAATCGGCGTAAGCTTTGCAATATCAACACCTTTATCTTCCAAATCTTTACGTGCCTCTTCGAGTTGCGGTTCGAGCTCTTTTCGACGAGTCTTGAAAGACTCTATCTGTTCTGAAATTCTTTCAATATCAGCTGCCGTAATATGTTTTTGCGTTTCAAGATTATTCAATTCAGCTTGAATTTCATCTCTTTCTTTTAACAATTTGCCGAGCTTTTCTTCAATAAGTTCAATTTGTTCAACCAAAGCTTCCAATTTTTTATTAAGCGCCTCAATGTTTGAAGCATAACGAACCTTGTCTTCCTCAAACTTGACATTATTTTTGGCTATTTCATCCATTTCATTAATCTTTGTTTCAATCAAGTTTTCATGGAACGCTATTTGTCTATCCAAATCCCCCACTTCGGAATTCGCATGGAGTAATTTTGATTGCAATCTTTTAATTTCAGCCTCTACTCCGGCAGTTTTTTCTTTCAAATCTTTTAAGTCTTTATCATTTATAAGCTTTTCAACTTCTTCCATATCAGCTTGAACTTGTGCCATATTGTCAAACAGTTCAACATTCAAACCTTCAATTTTGTCGAGTTTTTTATTTAATTCAACAATTTTAGGCTCACCGGAAGCAATAAATTCATTTTTTTCTTTTAAAATATTTTCACTGGCTTCATAATTTTGTGTCATATTACTTAATTCAATTTTAGATTTTGAAAATTCAGTCATCGAATCGGAGTAATTTTGACGAACCTTCTCCAATCTTGTTTCGATATCAGACTTTTTAGCTTTTAGATTAAGGAGTTTTTGCTCCATTTCTTTCAATCTTGACTTAAAATTGTTGAGTTCTTCATCATCATTTTGACTAAAACTCAAACCGGTACGTAATTTTCCACCTCCAGTAATTGAGCCGGATTTTTCAAACAAATCACCTTGTAAGGTAACCATACGATATTTTCCGATAAGTTTATTTGCACATTCTCTATCCTCGACTACAAGAGTATCTCCAACCGCATAGAAAAATGCATCAATATAATCATCTTCGAAATCAACAAGATTTATTGCAAAATCAATAACACCTTTATCTTTAGGTAGTTGTAATTTTGACGGAGCGGATTTTATTTTATTCAAAGGAATAAACGTCGCACGTCCGGCATTTGAAGAACGCAACATTTCAATTGCCACACCCGCTACATGTTCATCATCAACTACAATGTGCGCCATTCTGCCACCAAAAGCAACTTCCATCGCTGTAGAATACTCTTTATCAACCGTACCCAACTGCGCAAGCGGAGCATGAACCCCTCTTAGTTTTGCAGACATTATAGTATCAACTGCGCGACCAAAATTCGCATCTTCTGCGGCATCTCTCTTAGCTTCCATTGCTGAAATTTTGCGATAAGCCATATTTATGTTATAACCCATATCATTGATTTCATTGTCCACAGTATCTTTTTCTTGCATTAAAGTCTGTTGAATAACCTTGAAATCCGCCAATTCTTTTTCCAACTGTGAAACTAAAGTTTTTTTCAAATCATAATCAGCCGAAAAGTTTTCTTTAAGCTTTGTCAATTCTTCAACCTTTGATTTTGCAGCATCAATACCGGATTGCAAAGCCTTGAGTTCACTTTCTAGCGGTAATCTTTGTTTGATTAAATCATTTTCCTTATCTTTTAAATTTTCAAGCTCTTTACGTAAATTATTACGTTTTTCGATATGTTGATCAGCGGTAGCATTTAAGCCGGTCATGTCCTCAAGTATTTTCTTTAGCTCAGTTTCTCGCGCTTTAATATCAGAATTTATAACTTTAATTTCATCATTTTTCAAATTTATTTTAAGCTTAAAATCTTCTATTTTCTTTTTAAAACCTTCAATAGCAGTTTTTGAATTTTCAACGGATTTTAATCCATCTTGAATTTGTTTATCAGCATAATTTATCGCCAATTTTATTCTTTCTTGCTCACCTTTTAAAGATTCTTGCTGTCTTTTTAGCTCTATACGCTGCTCATCACCTTGTTCCTTCACAGAGGCATCAATCTCATTATATTTATTTTTTATTAATAGCAAACGTTCTTCTAAATCTTTACTTTTTAACTCTTCTTCTTTTTTCTTTTTCATTGAAGCTAAAATATTTTCATGCGCAAGCTCAAGATTTCGTTTCAAATCAAAAAAGCGAACCTTATTGACTTGACTTTCTAAATCAGCCTTTTCATCACGTAATTTTTGATACTTAAGCGCAACTTCGCGTTCTTCCTTCAACTGTTCAAGTCTGTTATCGACTTCATTTAATATTACTGTTGAACGCTCAACTCGTTGTTCAACTGTATCAAGCTCATTTGTTGCTTGATCTATACGCCTGTCAAAATCTGCAATACCGGCGATTTCATCAATAATTTTACGGCGATTTTTAGGGGTACAATTCGTAATCCCCATAACATCACCTTGCATCATCACGTTGTAACTGTTTGGCGTGACATTATATTGTTCCAGAAGCGCATGGACATTCGTCAATGTCGAAACGGAATCATTAATATAATAAGTACTTGCATATCCTTGCGAAGTTTTGCGAATACGACGCCCGATTGTCAAATCTTCACCTTCATCCATGCCAAAAGTAACTTTTACAAAAGCTTCGTTTCTCTTTGTATAGGTTGAAATAAAATGTGATAAGTTTTCTGCTCGAAGTTCACTTGCATTAGCCAATCCCAACGCAAAAAGCACACTGTCTATAATATTACTCTTTCCGGAACCGTTAGGCCCAGAAACTGTAGTAAACCCTTTTAACAAAGGAATTTCCGATTTATTGGCAAATGATTTAAAATTATCTATTTCAAGCTGTTTTATATACATATTCCTACCCATAATAGTCTTATATTAATTAGACAACAAGAATTCCGGCATGTCAAAACATTAAACATATTTTAACAAAAGTTTGAAAAAAGAACCTAAAACTTCCAAAGTTACATTTTATCAATTACATTCAATATCAATGACTTAAACTTCGCTTTTGCTTTATTAGTAACGTCAATGACTTCTTCGTGTGAAAGTTTTTCCGCATTTCCAACTCCACTTGCTGCATTAGAAATACAACTAATTCCGAGAACTTTAATACCGCAGTAATTAGCTACAATAGCCTCCGGAACCGTAGACATTCCTACAGCATCTGCGCCCATTATTCTCATCATCTTAATTTCAGCCGGAGTCTCATAACTAGGGCCTGAATTTGCCAAATACACACCTTTTTGCACCTCAATACCCAAAGCACAAGCACATTTTTCAGCTAACTCTATCAATTTGCGATTATACACTTCGCTCATATCCGGAAAACGCTCACCGTAGGCATCATCATTAGGCCCAATCAAAGGATTTGCGCCCATAAGATTGATATGATCCGTAATCAACATCAAATCCGATGGTCTAAAACTTTCATTTACTGCACCGGCCGCATTTGTCAAAATAAGCGTTTCGACACCCAAATTTTTCATAACCTTAATAGGATATGTTATTTCTTGCATCGTATGACCTTCATAAAAATGATTACGTCCTTGCATCAATACAACATTTTTACCGGCAATTTCAGCAAAAACCAAACGCCCTTTATGACCTTGTACGGTTGATTTTACAAAATTCGGGATTTCTGAATACGGAATGGCTACATCACAATATTCATCCGCTAATTCACCCAACCCAGAACCTAATACAATGCCGATTTTGGGCCTAATATCACCTATTTTAGATTTTATAAAATCAATAGTATTTTGCATTTAACCGTCTTTCTTGTAAAAAAATAGAACGGATATGTATCTGTTCTATTTTCTAAAATTCAATAATCTGAACTGAATTAACCTACTAATCTGTTATCATCAGCTTCAGAAGCTTTTACCATAATTGCGTGTTCAACCGGATTTTCTTTTTTGTACGAACTATCAAAACTTTCTTCGAAATTAAATTCTTCACGAGCTTTTTTAGCTTGAGTTTCATCAACCAATTTTTTTGCCAATTCAGCAATTTCATAAACCAATTGATATCTATTCTCTGTACTTTCGTTTAAATCCCATGCAACTTTAATTATTTGATCCATTACTAATCCTCATTTCTTAATATAGTTTCATAATATAATGGAAAAAAAAATTTAGCAAGTGGCAAAAAAAATCTATTCCATGTATAATAAAACCATGGTCAAGAGAGAGAGTTTAAGAATATTCATTTGGATAGAACTTGCAATTTGGATTTTAATTGTTCTGATTGCTATTTTTGCAATTCGCCATCACAGAATTAAAAATATGAAAGCGAAAACGAGTTATCAAATATTTCTGCCGGATGTGGACGGATTAATTGTGGGGTCTCCAGTCAAATATATGGGAGTCGACATTGGTTTTATTGACAAAATCAAAATTATTGACAACGATGTTTACGTAAAATTTATAATTGATGAACCACAAGTCAAACTTCCACAAGGAGTAATTGCAACCGTAGAATTTTATGGTCTTGGGGGCTCAAAATCCCTTGAGCTTTACCCACCAACCCAAGATTCCATTGCCTCAAGAAAGGTCATTGCAGTACAAAAACCAAAACGTCTCGGAGATGCTCTTGTACTTTTGAATTTTATGTTTGAGAAAATTGATTCAATAATTGAGCGAACCTCGTTTTTCGCGACAGAAACCGAAAGTATACATCCCTCTGCCGAAAATGCAATACATGTAAATGACATGCAACAAAATGTTGACAAATTAGACGGTTGGCTATCAGAAATAAAAATAAAACCAACTATTAAAGATGATACTTCTCAAGAAACTAATAAGGAGACCGCAAATGAACACGAATAATGTACGCGTAATATCAAATCCAGTAGTATTGCAAAATCTTTGTGTTATGAGAGATAAAAATACCGACACACAAAATGTTCGCATAGCAACGCGTAAAATAACAAGATGTTTATTGTATGAAGCCTCACAAAATTTACCATTAGTCGAAAAAGATGTTACGACACCGCTGACAACCTTCAGCGCAAAAACTATAGATCCTGACATAAACCTTATCATTTCGCCAATATTGAGAGCAGGACTAATTTTTACTGATGAAGCGATTGACATACTACCTCAAGCGTGCATTAGACATATCGGAATGTATCGTGATGAAAAAACTCTTAAACCGGTTTGGTATTACAACAAAGTTCCTATGGATGCTCCAGACCCTAGTAATTTTTACATTTACATAACCGATCCAATGTTAGCTACCGGCAACTCTCTTCTAGCTGCAATAGAACTCTACGCTAACAAAGGAATTCCAATTAAAAACATAAAATGCATCTGTATAATTGCGGCCCCTGAAGGAATTAAAAATATTCAAAAACATTACCCTGATATCGAAATCATAACCGCAGCAATTGATGAAAAATTAAACGAAAAAGGTTATATTGTTCCGGGCATGGGCGACGCTGGAGATAGAATATTTAATACTTAACAAGAAACAATTATTATGAAAAAAGAACTTAAAGAAATAAAAAAAATGATTGCAGAAGGCAATACCGATATTGATTTATATATTACTGCCGGTTGGTTAAGTCAACAATTTGAAAAATTTAAAGAAGCCGAAGAATACTATCTTCAAGCTTTACGACTAGAACCTGAAAATGAAACCGCACTACATAGATATTGTGAAGTATTATCTAAACAACCAGACAAATTAGGCTTAGCCGAAAATGTTGTCATAGAACTTTTACACAAAAATTTTGAATACGGTTGCTATCACGGGCTATATGCAGACATATTAAGTGAAACCGGTAGGATTAATGACGCAGCAAACGAATATCGCATTGCAATAGAACTCTCACCCGAAGAAGATGTTTATATCAACAATTATGGTGTTCTTTTGTTGAATAACGGATATGAGCAAGAATCAAAACAGTATTTTGTAAGAGCAATAGAGCTTGACCCAAAATATAAGATTTATCGAGAAAATCTAGCATTAGCAATAAAAAGTACAAATAAATTTTATTCGTTTGTATGGAAGTGTCAAAAATTTATTACAAAATATAACCTTGGGGGTTGGTTATGTTTGTTTGTAATTTTATTTCCAAAAATCGCTAAATTTATAGTAAAAACACAACCACAATTGATACCAATAATTGTTCCCTTAATTTTTATCTTCGTAGGATTTGCACTATACCTTTGGATATCAGACGGGATATTAGGCATTTTAATTAAACTAAAATGGATTAAGTAATCCTCAAAAACAATAATCTCTGCCGCCTTGTCCGATTTTTTCAAGGTTCTCAGCTGTTTGTTTCTTTATCACAGAACCCTCTTCAAGATTATTCATTTCTTGCGTAATCAGTCTTTCTCCAACCGCTTTAGTTTCAGGCGATGCGTAGTCCTCTAGATATTCTTTTAAGGTCATTAGAGCATTTGGATGGCAAAAATTATGGATTTGTTTAGCTTTGCATAATTCCATAAATCTATCACCGGTTCGACCGTTTCTGTAACAAGAAGTGCAAAAACTCGGTACATACCCTAACTCCATTAGCCATTTCAAAACTTCATCAAGGGTTCTTTTATCCGACACCTCAAACTGCGCAGATTCTTCGTTCTCATCTTCGTTTTCGGGATGCGCGTATCCACCTACACTTGTCTTTGAACCGCCACTTATTTGAGAAACACCTAAGTGTAAAAGTCTTTCGCGCACTTTATCACTTTCTCGTGTTGAAATAATCATGCCGGTATACGGCACCGCAATTCGAATACACGCAACGATTTTGGCAAATATATCATCATCAATACCATTATCAAAAGCTGAAGGGTCAATTCCATCCGCTTTTTTAATTCTTGGCACCGAAATCGTATGTGGTCCTACTCCATAAACGGCTTCTAAATGTTCTGCATGCATCAATAAAGCCGTAAATTCGTATCTATAAAGTTCCAAACCAAATAATACACCTAAGCCAACATCGTCAATTCCGGCTTGCATTGCTCTATCCATAGCTTCAGTATGATAGGCATAATTATGTTTTGGCCCCGTCGGATGGAGTTTTTCATAACTTTCTTTATTATAAGTTTCTTGAAATAGAATATACGTACCAATACCGGCATCTTTCAATTTACGATAATTCTCAACTGTTGTGGCCGCAATATTGACATTCGCGCGACGAATAGCACCATTTTTATGTTTGACTGAATAAATCGTCTTTAATGAATCTAAAACATACTCAATAGGATTATTCATAGGATCTTCACCGGTCTCGATTGCCAGACGTTTGTGCCCCATATCTTGAAGCGCAATAACTTCTTCTTTAATCTGCTCTTGAGTCATTTTGAGACGAGGAATTGTCTTGTTCTGTACGTGATAAGGACAATAAACGCAACCATTTACACAATAATTAGAAAGATATAACGGAGCAAAAAGTACAATCCTATTACCATAAAATTTTTGTTTTATTTCATTTGCCAAATTAAAGATTTCTTCGTTCTTTTCCGGAATATCGCAATCTAACAATATCATCGCTTCCCTATGTGAAAGCCCTTTCATCTTGCGCGCCTTATCTAGGATGCTATTTATAAGATTTAGGTTGTTTTTATTGTTATTTGCAAAATCTAATGTTTGTAATATTTCTTCCTGAGATATAAACTCTTCGGCTTTTGTTGATTTTGGATTATACATTTTCTTTTCCCTCTCACTAATTCAATCCTAATACTTAAACAATTCAAATGCAAGAACTCTACCGGATACTTTTGACAAAAACCAGACACTACTGTATTATAAAGAGAGAAGAGAGGTTTATATGCTAAAATATCAACAAACAACCAAACGTCTTACATCCGAAACTTTGCTTACTAAAATTAAACTTGCAGATGCACTATATTCTGAACGAAAATATCCTCAAGCAATTGATATTCTACAAGAATTAGCAACAAAAATTGATAATTCATATACTTTTGACAAAAGCGAAGTATATCGAAAACTCGGAAATAACTACTACGCACTACAAGATTTTGATAATGCAATTATTGCATACGAAAACACTCTTCTATATTACGATAATAACGCCAGTATCTATAATATGCTAGGTTACATGTATTTTTACAAAAACAGCGATAAGTCAATTGAAAATTATCTAAAAGGCATGAGATTAGCTCCGGACTTAAAAAACTTTGTTATGCTCACTCAAGTAATGATTAAAAGCAAAAATTACAGCCAAAAAGATTTGAAAAATACTTTTGAAAAATACGTAGATAAGTTCCGTCCGACTTTACTTGGTACAAAACAACCTTTTTCATACAACTCAAAAAACTATGACAAAAATAAAAAATTAAAAATCGGTTACCTATCATCAGATTTTTATTGTCATGCAATGATGTCGTTCGTCTTGCCAATATTAGAAAATCACGACTTGAATAAATTTGACATTACCCTTTATTCTTGCAGCCCAAAAACGGACATGACAACACTCAGAATAAAGGAAACCGGTATAAAATTTGAAGACTGTGCGCAACTTTCTAACGCAGAATTAGCCGACAAAATTCACAATGACGGCATAGATATTTTAATTGATTTAAGCGGTTATACTCATAACGCAATTTGGTCACTTTTATACAAACCGGCACCAATACAAATGCAATATTTAGGATTTTTAGGCACATACGGAATAAAAGAAGTTGATTATATTATTGCAGATGAATTCACAATTCCTAACGATATAGCAAAAGATTATACAGAAAAACCACTCTACATTAATTCCGGAATGAACAGATTTACATTTAACACCAAAAACCAAAAACTTCCGGATATTCCTATTTCACCTTATCTTAGAAATAAATATATTACATTTGGAAGTTTCAATTGTATGTCTAAAATTAATCCGTATACAATATCCGTATGGGCAAAAATACTAAAGGCAGTCCCAACATCAAAACTTTTAATATACAGAACTCAAATGTTAGAACGAGATATTTTAAGACTCAAAAAACAATTTAAAGAAAACGACATTGATGAAACACGTTTGATTTTTGACAATAAGCCAACAAAAGACTCTCATTTTAACAGTTATCCAATGTGTGATATTGCGCTTGACCCACTACCATTTAGCGGTTTGACGATTACTATTGAACAGTTACACATGGGCGTTCCTGTATTAGCACTTGCCGGCGAAACAATTTCGGCTAAAGGTGCAGCTAGAGTTTGCAGAGCTTGCAAACTTGAGGATTTTGTTGCCGAAACTGAAGCCGAATTAATTGAAAAAGCCGCAGATTTAGCCTCAAATCCGGACAAACTCATTTGGTATCGTAACAATTTAAGAAATATTATGAAAAATTCTACACTTTGCAACGATTTTAAAACTTATACACAACAACTGGAAGAGCAATACACCCAAGCTTGGCAAACATTTTGCGCAAACTAACAGAACAACTTTGGCCAAAAACGCACACTATTTGACCCAACCTCCTCCAATTAAGTGTCCGTCATTTATATCATAAAAAACACCGGCTTGCCCTCGAGTTATTGATGAAACCGGAGTATAAAATTCTATTTTGGCACTATCATCTGATAACAATGTTACTTTAGCCTTTTCGGCTTTCATATTGTAACGGATTTTTACCATTGCATCGAAAGATTTGTCGATGAACGGATAAGTAAAATTGATATCTTCTATCACAAGGTTTGACTTAAAATTATCTTCATTTCGCCCCAAATACACAATATTTTTATCTGAATCAATATCGACAACATAAAGAGGATACGGTGCAGCAATACCGATACCCTTACGTTGGCCAATGGTATACAAATAAGCGCCATCATGATACCCCCATCGTTTGCCGTCAACAATATCAATAAATTCGCCTTTTTTATTTCCAAACTTACCAACCAAATATTTTTTTGTAGTATTAGGCTTTTCAATAAAACAAATATCTTGACTTTCTTTTGAATCCTTAGGTGGTAAATCAAAATCAATAGCCATCTGCTTTATTTCAGATTTTTCATAATTGTATAGTGGAAAAATCGTTTTTGATAGTTGGTATTGTGTCAATCGGTTCAAAAAATACAACTGGTCTTTATGAGAATCTTTGGCCGGATAAAGCTTATAAATTCCATTTTCGCACCGAATGTTCGCATAATGACCCGTTGCAAAAACATCAGCATTTAATTCATTAACTGCAAAATCGAGTATTTCCCCCCATTTTATAAATTCATTACATTTAATGCAAGGATTTGGAGTTTTGCCACAACTATAGGCATTTTCAAAATAATCAACAACCCGTTCTGAAAAAGTTTTTGAGACATCCAGAACATAATGTTCTATGCCTAATTTATCCGCAACCTTCTTAGCGTTTTGACAAACTTGATTTGCACAAGCTGAATTAATCATTTTGCCGGTTAAACCAATAACGTTGTAACCATCTTGCAACAACAGCTTTGCACAAACGGAACTGTCAACACCACCACTTAGGGCAACTACAGCATTTTTTTTATTATTTACATTACTCATAAATTCATTTTATCACAATTAAACCAATTGTGGATAAATCTCTTCTATTACCTTTTTAAAATCATCTTTATCGCAAATTGTAATAGAAAATTCCACCGTATTTTTACCCAATAATTGTGCATCTTTGAGTGGAAGCGGCGGACCGGCCGGAGTAGTCCTTGCAGGATTTTTCGGGTTTGAAATCACACCACAACTGCGTAAAATGGTAATTCCTAAAGTATTTCCTTTTACTTCGTATTCCGTAAGCCCTTTTGTGACTATACCGAAACCATTTGCCCAAACAAAACGCTGCATTGGCGCAAAATTTGTTTTTGCTTCTTGACCTTTTTGTTTTGGTAAAGCATTTCTTATATCATAATTAGGATTAAATTTACGTTGGATTAATTCCCCCATATCTTCTGAATATGTTTCTTTGATAACTTCGGGCAACTCAAATTTTACTTGCCATAACTTATTTTTGCATTTATTATCCCAAGTTATTCTAAAATTCAACATTTTGGAATTGTTATTCAAGTAAACTTCGACATCAAAAAAGCTTGTTTTGATAAGTATCCCACAACGTAATGGGCCGTTCATGATTAATTTTGTAGAAAGTATTTGTGCAACTTCTTCTTTTTTAGTAATATCCGGCGCAAAATTATAAGCATCACCTACATCATCGCAACGTGTAAATTTTATGAAATTATGCCAATTAACAGTACTTGTTTTCATCCCCAATTCGTTATTTTTCACAAAAAACAACAGATGATAATTTGCCAAGCCATAAGCAGTAGCCTTTAAAACATCCATTGATTTTATAGTTTTGTGGATTTGGGTATACATATCACCGTAATCTTCAGTAACCGGAATTCTTTGAGTATCTATTAACAAGTTTTTATCAAAACCTTTTGAATGCAAAACAACTTGAGACTCTTTATATTTCTTTGAGTCCTCAAATTCCTCAATAGCACAAGATAATCTAAAATCACAACCTTCAAATTTCAACTCTTCGATTATTGTTTGTGCAATTTGAATAACCTTTTTATACTTTACAATATTTTCGGCGTGAACATCATCAATTGAACACCCACAAATGCCGTCATGGGCAAGATTTTGAAGCAATAATTTGTAAGCATACTCTACTACTTGCACATATTTTGAACCATTTTTTTTCTGAAAGTCATCTGCCAATTGCAACAAATACGATGCTTTATTAAAATATTGTTTGATATCTCTGCGCGCAGAATAACAACCCGACAAAATAAAAGTGTTAGAGTTATCACGTAATTCATTATCAAATCGTTCACTAAATCGACCTTTTACCGCTTTAAAATAATCAAAAGGCGAACCCAAAACTATTTCGTATTCACTTAATCCTTTATTCACATTTTCGACTTGGATTTTTAAATCTCTTGGAACACCTAAATGATCTGCCCCAATCGGAAGCAACAAAACATTACCGGATTTTTCTGCTATCAAATCCAATTCTTTTGTTATAAGCTTTGCTTTTTCTTGAATACTTTTTGAACTCGAAAAAATATCCATAAAATAACCTCGAATCATATTGACCGTATTTATTCCGTTAAAAACGAATTCCGATGGCAAATTTTTAGGCACCCCACGCCAGAGCATGCACTTATCAATGCCAAATGAACGCAATATTGGAATCGTATTTTTGCTATGTCCAAATGTATCGGCAAAATAGGCAACGAAATCCTTACAACCAAAATCTTTTGCAATCTTTAAACCTATTTCAAGATTTTTTTTGAAACAAACTTCATCACACAAAAATTCATCAACAAGAGTATAAAATGGCCCAATAAATAATCGTTTTTCTTTAACTAAATCGCGAACAAGTTTTTCCTTCTCCGGCCTCAATTCCAAATAATCAAGCAATGCACCAACTTGGCCATCAAAATAAAATGATGGAATATCACCATTTTCTAACATACTTAAAACATTATCAAAAACGCGCAACAACCTTAGTCTAAAGATTTCAAATTCTCTATACCATTCTCTATCCCAATGTGTATGTACGTATGCAATAACTTTCTTTCTCATAGATTTTAATTTACCACTTTTTTATTAAATGGGCAATAACTAATAATAAAATACCCAACTGTCGGATGAAAATAACATTTTAAAACCTAAGATATTCATAAAAAGAGGATTTATTATGATTAAACTATTTACAATTTTATCTATTTTAATGTTTTGCAACATATCATTTGCGCACGAAATTAATATCGCGGACAGAACTTTACCTCGAGATATTCGAAGATTAGAAGACACATTTTTTAATCAACAATTTAAAGATGAACCTCAAAACGAACGACTTGAAAGACTTGAATACCGAGCATTCGGAGCACTACAGAACGGAACGGATGAAGAAAGGGTTAAAAAATTAAAAAGTGCAGCACTTAATTATCGTTCACTAAGAAATGTTGAACTGGAAAATGAAATATATCCAGCAATGCAACCGTCTTTCACAACACGAAACGGTTGGAAAGGTGTTTTTGGCAGCCTTGGCAACTACTTTAACGGTATACCTACGGGGATGACCCCTCAAATTTACTATCCGCCTAATCACATTTACCCAAACAGTTACTACAGAACAACAGATATATTTTCAAACCCAGGCCCTTCAATATACGGAAACGGTTTTAATCAATATTTCAGAAATAATCGCGGCGAATGGAGATATGACAATAGAAATATGGGCGGCAGAACCGGCATAACTATTTTGAAATAAATTGACTTTTTAAAATTCGACATTAATACAATATCATACATTTAGATGTTTATTATTCGGTTTAAATAACAGATAATTAAGCATAAGAAAGTGTAGATAGGTAATGCCTTTTCGCTATAGATTACAAAAAATTCTCGATTTCAGAATTCGTAAAAAAGAAGAACAATTGATGATTGTTCAAAAAGCGCAACAAAAATTATACGAAGCCGAAGAGAGAAAACGAAAAAACGAAGAAGAGATTACCCAAACAAAACAAAATATGCGCAGAGCAGATCCGATGATGTTCGAAGCATACGACAAGTTTCTTCAACATCTTTGGAAAAAAGCTGAAATTCTTGAGCAAGAACGTCAAGAAGCAGAGATTGAGTTAAATATTGAACTAAAAAAACTCACTCAATGCGAACAAGCCGTAAAAGTTCTGGAAAAACACAAAGAAAAAAACAAAGAAGCCTACATTGCAGAAGAAAAAGCTGCGGAGTTAAAGAGTTTTTCAGAACTCGGTGTTACAAGATTTTTCAAACAAACTCAAGAAAAAGCCGAAGAAGAAGACGCAGATATACTTAAACAACTGGAATTGATTGACAAGTTGGAGGGTTAATACAAAATGAATATAGATACAAGCACAAGTGCAACGGTTTCAACAAACACACAAGTAAATTCAAATTCATCAACACAAAACAACCCAAAAGCAAACGAGAAAGCCTTTTCTGAAGAATTAGAAAAAGCCTCGGAAACAAAAGAAATTGCCGAACAACAAGAAGTTCAAGCAGAAGAAAGCAATTCTACCAATATGGATAATGAAACTGAGCATAATGAACAACAAAGTTCGCAACATCAAACTCAAAATTTCATTGGGAATTTACAAAACTCGGAAAATAAAATTGAACAATTATCCATTAGCAAAACCGATATATTAACCCAAAATATTCAAGCTTTGGTTAATACAAAAGCACAAATTGAGACGCAAACATTAAAAAATACTGTTCCGACAAATCTTGATTATCAAACTGTCGAAATGAGTGATGATGATGCATTATTTTTTGCAAATCTTGTTGAGAACACAGATATGACAATGAAAACAATTGCATCACAAATACAAAACGAAATAACAACAAATGTCCAAGGAATAGAACAAAAAGCGAAAGTATCCGCAACGTTAATGAACTTGATAAGTGACGGGATGAAAACAAACCAACCGTTTAGAATCGATTTTGACAAAGACATATCCGTTATATTACGCATAGATAAAGACGGTAGCGTAAGTGCAAACTTTATTCCGGGCGACAAAGCCGTTGAGCAATATTTACGCAATAATATAGGATTTTTAAAACAAAGATTTGACGAAGAAAACTTGGCATATAAAGACCTATCATACAGTCAATCAAAAAATCAAAATCGCGAACGTAATCAAAAACAAAACAAGGAGAATAAATAATGAATGATGTATTTATTACCGCACTAAATACGCAAAAAGCAACCAAAAACTGGATGGATGTTATTGCGCATAACATGACTAACGTTTATACACCCGGTTTCAGAGAAAAGCAAGTAAATTTCAAAACTTTTCTTGGCGGTGCTATTGCAGACGATTACGAAAAAAAACTTGGTCAAGGTAAATCAACACCCGGGACTTCCAATTCAAACCTATTTTTAGAAGGTAAAGGATTTTTCTTGACAAAAAGACCGGACGGTAAAAGCATTTATACTCGTTTAGGTGATTTCATTTTTGATAGTGAAGGTGTTTACAAAGATAAAAACGGAAACACTGTTCAAGGCTATATTTTAAACGATAAAGGCGAAATTATGCAAGGGACAAAAGCTATTTCGGCCGATTTGTATCAAGAAACCGCGATGAAAGGGGGCGCTCTTGATATTCCAACAACAAATATTAAATTATGGATTGACCCAAACAACGGCAAATTTTTAGGCAAATATGATGATTATGAAATAAAAGGCGACGGAACAATTTACGGTAAAGCGGATGGCGGCAAAAAAGTTGTACCTTTGTATAGGATTACAACACGAAACTTCCACAATGCTGCCGCATTATACGAAATTAAAGACGGACAATTTATAGAAACCGCAGAATCCGGCAAACCGGTTTTGGGTTGCGGAGAAATTCGCTCCGGTCTTTTAGAACTTTCTAACGCAGACTTTAAAGGTAATATATCCTATTTTCAAATGGCAAAATTGCAATTAGAAGTTACAAACAAACTTATCTCAACAAACAAAGAACTGTTGCAAAACGCAATGCAATTGGTAGGTTCATAATAATACAAACTTTCATAATACAATAACTCCATTAAACATAGGGGCAATTCAATGAATTGCCTCTTATTTTTTAGTGAAAACTTCTTTACACAACAAGTCGGAATTACAATTTTGTGTTAGTATAAGAGAAATAAGGAGAATAACATGATTAAAGTAGCTGTATGCGGTGCATTAGGGAAAATGGGGCAAGAAGTTGTAAAAGCCGTACTTGCCGATAATGAAACTGAACTTGTTGCAAAGATTGATATTGTAGGAGAGGACACCTACAAAACAATTGACGAAGCTAACAAAAATTGCGAAATTGACGTTTTAGTTGATTTTACCCAACCAAAATCAATTTATGAAAGTGCAAAATACTGTTTGAACAACGGAATAAAAATAGTTATAGGTACAACCGGCCTTTCTGATGAGCAAATTAAGGAATTAAAAACACTTTCAGAAAAAAACAATACCGGTTGCTTAATTGCGCCAAATTTCTCAACTGGAGCTATTTTAATGATGAAATTTGCACAAGAAGCTGCAAAATTCTTTGACAATGCCGAAATTATTGAACTTCACCACAATCAGAAAAAAGATGCTCCATCAGGTACAGCAATAAAAACTGCGTTAATGATGAGCGAAGCTAAAAAAACGTTCAAGCTTGGTAATTGTCCGGAAAAAGAAACCCTAGAAGGTTCACGTGGCGGTACAAGCTATTCGGATATCCAAATTCACTCAGTCAGAATGCCGGGTTATATAGCTTCACAAGAAGTTATTTTTGGCGCATCGGGCCAAATTTTCAAAATCAAACACGATACAATGGATCGGGCATGTTATATGGCCGGAGTTTTAATGGCCGTAAAGCACACAATGAGTAACAACGATTTTGTTTATGGCCTTGAAAACATCATGAAATAAAAACAAATAATAGGGAGAATCAATAAATGAAACAAAAAGCAAATATAGCAATTTTAGGCGCAACGGGAGTTGTAGGAAGAGAAATCACAAAAATTGTTGACGAATTAAATGTAGAATATAACTCAATCAAATTTTTATCCAGCGCAAAATCTGCAGGTACAAAAATTAAATTTCAAGACAAGGAGTACATTGTAGAAGAAGCAACACCGGAAAGTTTTGACGGAGTAAACATTGTGCTTGCATCTGCAGGCGGCTCTACATCACAAAAATTTGCACCTGAAATCGTTAAACGTGGAGGGGTTTTGATTGACAACTCTTCTGCTTTCAGAATGGAAAAAGACGTACCGCTTGTTATAGCATACGTGAATGATGAAGATCTAAAACTGCACAAAGGGATAATTGCAAACCCGAATTGTTCAACATCACAACTTATGCTTGTTTTAAAACCACTTCACGAAAAAGCAAAAATCAAAAGACTTATTGTTTCAACGTATCAAGCCGTTTCAGGTGCCGGACTTGCAGCAATAAACGAACTTAAAGAAGATACAAAAGCTAATTTAGCCGGCGAAAACTTTGAGAATAAAGTATTCAAAAAGCCTATTTCGTTTAATGTTATCCCTCAAATTGATGTATTTTGCGAAAATGGCTATACAAAAGAAGAAATGAAAGTTGTAAAAGAAACGAAAAAAATCCTTCATCTTCCGGAAGAATTGCCTATCTCTTGTACTGCCGCAAGAGTACCGGTATTTAACGGACATAGCGAAGCTGTGGATATCGAATTTGAAGAAAACATTACTCCGGAAGAAGTCCGAAATATTTTACAAAATTCTTTCGGCGTTAAAGTTATCGACGACCCTGAAAATTTCGAATATCCTACCACTCGAGACGCAAGTGGAGTTGACCCAGTATTCGTTGGAAGAATAAGAAAAAATTTAGCTTTCGAAAACGGTATTTCTCTATGGTGCGTAGCTGATAATATCAGAATAGGCGCAGCTTTAAATACTGTACGTATTTGCAAAAAAGTTATTGAAATGGAGTTATATTAATGGATATAACAAAATTACAAATTACACCCATTTTCAAATACAAAGGAATACCTCAAAACAAAGTATCCATTTACATGAAAAATGTAGATGGGCAACAAGCCGGCGAATACATCAAGCAAAGATTGTATCTAAAAGAGGAAATACCCCTAACAAATCCGGTCACTAAAGCTCAAGAAACTTGGAATAACGTAGTAGCTAATATTGAAGCGCAACGACGTTACTCGCAAGTCCAAAATGAAATAGAAACAAAACTCAGCTTATATAGGTAAAAAATGTTAATCGAAAGAAAAAATATAAAAAAAATAGTAGACGACTTACACAAAAACGGAAAAACAGTAGTATGCACAAACGGATGTTTTGACATTTTGCACGTTGGACACGTGCGATATTTACAAAAAACAAAAACCTTTGCGGATTATTCAATTGTATTATTAAATTCCGACAAATCGGTTCGCTCCATTAAAGGCCCAACCCGTCCGATTAACAATGAACTCGATAGAGCTGAAATTTTGTCGGCATTATCTTGTGTAGATTACGTTGTTTTATTTGATGAAGATAGCCCTCGCAATCTATTAGACGAAATAAAACCGGATACTTACACAAAAGGTGCAGATTATACAATGGAAACATTGCCGGAAGCAGATATCATGATAAAAAACGGCACGAAGGTTGAATTTATCACATTTGTTGAAGGCAAATCGACAACAAATACCATAAACAAAATGAAATCTAACTAAGGATTTATTAAATATGGAAAATTATGAGAAATTCCTCAATATTCTTACTGAAGATTTAGATAAAATGTTCAAACATCAAAAAGAACACATTTGTTGCAAAGAAGGATGCTCATATTGTTGTGAACGAGGTAATTTCCCATTTTCGCAATTGGAATTCGATTATTTAATGCTTGGATTTGACAACTTGCCTCCAAACATTCAAAAAGAAATTCGACAAAATATTCAACAAATAAAAACTCAAAATTTAAAATCTTATACTTGCCCATTTTTAATAAACAAAAAATGTTCGCTATATAACCACAGAGGCCTAATTTGTAGAACTTTTGGCCTTTTAATTAAAGATTTCGAAGGTACTATGACAATCCCTTTTTGTGCAGGGATGGGTTTGAATTATTCAAAATTTTATGATACAAATAAAGCGAACATAACCAACGAACTTTTACAATCCGTTCCATACAAAACACCCCCGAAAATGTTTAATATCGGATTAAATAATATTATGTCATTGGACTTGGTAAAAGATTTTGGACTTGAATTTGGAGAGGTAAAAAGATTGATAGATTGGTTTGAATAAGGAGAGATGAAAAATGTTAGAGAATGTAAATACACTTGCCGATTTGAAAAAGTTAAATTTTGAACAAATGGAAAATTTAGCCAATGAAATACGAGAGCTTTTAATTAAAAAAGTTGATACCATAGGGGGCCACATGGGTCCAAATTTAGGTTTCGTAGAACCAACCATCGCAATGCATTATGTTTTCAATTCACCATACGACAAATTTGTTTTTGATGTTTCTCATCAATGTTATACTCACAAAATTTTAACGGGACGCAAGGACGGATTTACCGACTCAGACAATTATTTAAAATATTCCGGCTATACTTGTCCACAAGAAAGCGAACACGATATGTTTGTTGTTGGCCACACATCAACCTCTATATCTTTAGCTACAGGGTTGGCTAAAGGTCGAGACTTAAACAAATCAGATGGCAATATAATAGCAGTTATCGGCGATGGTTCACTATCTGGAGGAGAAGCATACGAAGGATTAAATAACGCCGCGATTCTCAATAGCAACATTATTATCGTTATAAACGATAACGAAATGTCTATTGCCGAAAACTTTGGCGGTTTATACTCAAATTTAAAACTGCTAAGAGACACCAACGGAAATGCCGAAAATAATATCTTTAAAGCTCTCGGATTTGAATATCATTACGTTGAAAACGGCAACAATATCTCTGATTTGGTAGATATATTCACAAAAGTAAAAGACATAAAAAAACCGGTTGTTGTACATCTTCATACCCTTAAAGGAAAAGGATTACAAATTGCAGAAAACAATAAAGAAATGTTTCATTGGATTTTGCCTGGAACCGTAAATAATGCATCTAATCAGCCATCAACCATTACCGAAACATACAATTTAATCACTACCGATTATCTTTTAAGAAAGAAACACGAAGGACAGCCAATCCTTGCGGTCACTGCCGGAACCCCCGGAGCGGTAGGATTTACCCCACGTTTCAGAGAATTAATGGATAATAATTATTGCGATGTAGGAATTGCCGAGGAACACGCAATGGGATTTATTTCAGGTGCGGCAAAAAACGGGGCAAAACCGGTATTTTCTGTACTTAGTTCTTTTGTTCAAAGAACTTATGACCAAATCTCTCAAGATTTAGCATTGAACAATTCGCCAGCTACGGTTTTGGTCAATTGGGGCGGAATTTCTCCGGCAGATATGACACATTTAGGTTCATTTGATATCCCATTAATCAGCAACATTCCTAATATTGTATACCTTGCGCCAACTTGTAAAGAAGAATACCTCAAGATGTTGGATTGGGCGACAGAACAAAACAAACATACTGTATTTATCAGAGTACCATTCTGCGATGTTATTTCTTCGGGAATTGAAGACACAACTGATTACTCAGTGTTAAACAAATATCAAATCAGCACTAAAGGCAATAAAATTGCGATAATAGCCGTTGGCACATTCTTTGAACTTGGAAAAGAAGTTAGAAATGAAATAAAAAACAAACTAAATATTGACGCCACACTAATCAATCCTAAATTCATATCTGGATTGGATGAAGAATTACTTGAAAAATTAAAAGATGAACATCAACTTATAATAACATTAGAAAGCGGAATTTTAGACGGTGGTTTTGGTCAAAAAATCGCAAGTTATTACGGAAATTCCGACATAAAAGTCCTAAATTTTGGCGCCAAAAAAGAATTTACGGACAGAATACCGCTCGATGAACTTTATCAACGTTATCATCTTACAAAAGAGTTAATTATAGATGATATAAAAACTTGCTTATAATTTATCGGCAAAAAGATTTTCTATAGCAGTAACGATGTTGTTACTGCTTTTTTCATTTAACAATTTACAATTATAAATTTTCTCATTAGGAACATACGATTTTGTATCTTCGGTATAAAAAAGAGCCAAAGTTGGAGTATTTAGCGCACACGAAAGATGTAACAAACCGGTATCTACACTTACAACGCATTGTGATTTTTTTAACACTGCCGCAGATTCAACAATAGTAGTTTTATCAGTTAAATCAATTAAATTTTGAAAATTTTCTTTTCTAATTAATTGAGAAAGCTCTTGCGAAATTTTTCCTTTACCTAGCAAAACTATTTTCCTATTATTCAATTTGCGCACAATATCAATTACAGTCTCAAAAGGCATGTCCTTTTCTCTGCGTGAACTTATTGGACAAAGGGTTATATAATCATTTGGAAGATTTTGCAAAACTTCAGTTTCCAATTCCGGCACATTATATTGTATTGGATAATTTACCACTTGCGCACGAGTAATCCCGGAAAGAAGACTGTTAAACTCCTCTTGTGTTTGACCGTAACTATATTGAATTTTATATTTACTTTTGATTAAAAACTTCGCAAAACCTTTACGTTTTGGCGCAAGAATATATTTCGCTCCAAGGAGTTTTGCCAGTATCATTGGTCTATCCATACCATAAATCGGAAAGGCCGCAAATATTTTTTTATACGGAAAATCCTTGATGAATTTGAACATTTTACCCGCACCATGATGTAATCCATGTCTATCCCATACAATTACATCATCAACACCTTCTTGATATTTTGCAACATCGACAAACGCCGGAGAAGTCAACATTACAACCAAAGATTCCGGATAAATCGTTTTAATATTTTTTATCAATGAATTTGTAAGCAAAATATCACCGATAAAATATGAATTTATTATTACGAAAACTTTTTTGTCATTCTGCTTGAACATTTAAAAACCCTTATTTTAAACATAAGAAAATTATATTTGCATATATTTTAGATGAGAACTAATTGCAAAATCCGCTCCGGTACACTCTCTTATGTCATCGATAGAAAACATCGGATTAATTTCAGTTAACAATAACCCTTTATTAGTAACTTCAAAAACACAACGCTCAGTAATAATCAAATCAACTTCTCGATAAGCAGTAAGAGGCAACGTACATTTTTCAACGATTTTTTTCTCCCCTTTTGAGGTATGTTCCATAGCTATAATTACTTTTTTAGATCCAACAATCAAATCCATTGCTCCCCCCATACCAGGAGCAAATTTATTAGGAATAAGCCAATTCGCCATACTGCCTTCGGCATCAACTTGCAATGACCCCAAAACTACAGCATCAATATGCCCGCCTCGCATCATTGTAAAAGCCATTTGTGAATCATAAAAACAAGCGCCTTCTCTTGCTTCTACACAGATACCACCTGCATTTATAATTCTTTCATCTTTATTTTCTTCCGTAGAATATTTAGAAACACCCAAAAAGCCGTTTTCAGATTGAAACATAATATGTAATTCTTCCGGAACGTAATTGGCAACTTCGGTCGGCAACCCGATACCCAAAGTTACAACATCTCCGGCCTTAAATTCTTGAGCAGCCCTTCTACCAACAATCTCTTTAATTTTTGCTTTTGATAATTCTTTAGTTAATTCCATTTTTGTTATCCTTTATAACAATATAATCAACAAACAACCCCGGTACCACCACTTCATTTGGGTCAAGACAATCAACAAGTTCATCGGCTTGAACAACAACCGTATTTGCAGCCGTAGCCATTACCGGATTAACATTTCTGGTTGTACCATAATATGAAATATTGCCAAACTTATCGACTTTTGTACCATAAATCAGCGCAACATCTGCCCCTAGAGGTTTTTCAAAAATAAATTTCTTTCCGTCAATTTCCATTGTTTCTTTTTTGCGTTCAATTATTGTTCCAACACCGGTTTGAGTTAAAATCCCACCTAAACCGGCACCTTTTGCTCTTATTTTCTCCACGAAGGTACCCATCGGGACAAACTCAACTTCTAACTCGCCGGCATACATTTGTTTTCCGGATTCTGGGTTAGTTCCAATATGCGTAGTGATAACCTTTTTAACTTGTTTATTAACAATTAATTTACCTTTATCTGTATTAGGGTAAGAAGTATCATTAACAACCAGAGTCAAATTACGCTTATTTTGGGCAACGAGTTCATCAACAAGCTCATCGGGAACTCCGCAACTTAAGAACCCGCCTATCATAACCTTTGAACCATCTTTTATCAACTTAATGGCTTCTTTTGCTGAAACTATTTTCTTCATAAATTTTTATATCCTATTATATTAATTCTAGCATAAAGTCCTATTTCTAGGTATTTTAAAACATTCTTTTGATTTTTTCAATCAATGAAAGCTTTAATTCATCACCGTCTTTAACCGAAACAATTGGAACTTCTTCCGGTTGAACTGTTCTGGAATATTGATGTTGAGGCTTGCCAAACAACATTACATAACCTACTTTATGGGTGTTTGGAATTTCAAACTGTCCTAATAATTCCGGCAAAAGATTTAAAGCCCAAAATACCAAACCGCACCAACAAGTGCCAAGACCTAACGACTGCGCATAAAGTTCAAAATAACTCAATGCAATTGTAGGATCAACATCTTTACAAGGTGCATTTTTTGGAACCGAAACAATAACCATGTGAGGTGCAGTTCTAAATAAAACATCTTCACCTTGCTCAAACGCATTTAAAAAACGTCCAAATTTTCTAGCTACTGATTTTATTATTTTATTAGATATTGCATCAAGAATTTTCTTATTAATTCTGTTCCTAAAATTATTCATAACTTCAATATCATCAATAATTGCAAAATGTAATCCATGATTATTACATCCAGTAGGAGTATATTTTAGCATATCTTTTAATTTTTGCATTGTTTCTGCATCAACATTTTCTTGTTTATATGAACGAAAACTTCTGCGTGATTGAATTAAATTTAACAAATCATCAGGGTTAACGCCATTTCGAACCGGACTTGAATTTTCCGGATTTTTAGCGCAAACAGATAAAGCGCCCGTCGGACAAATTGCAAGACAATGTTGACATTTAAAACATCTTTTTTCACCATTTGGAGCAACTTGTGGATAACCGTCTTTGTCAAAATTAAGCGCTTTTACACTACAATCATTTACACACAATCCGCATTTTACACATTTTTCTTTATCAACAAAAAAATTCATAATCTTCTCCTTATTCAAATTTTGTACTATAATTTTATTATAAAAGGATACAATTATGCAACAAGTTGAAACAAAATCGGTACAAAAAGCAAGAAATTTATTCAAAGAAGGCCGTAACTGTGCACAATCAGTGTTTTGTGCATTTTGCGAGGAATACGGCATTGATTTTGAAACGGGCTTAAAATTATCATCATCATTCGGTGGGGGAATGGGGAAACTCCGAGAAGTTTGTGGTGCGGTATCTGCGATGTTTATGATAGCCGGTTTAAAACAAGGTTATATATCAAAAGATGATATAGAAGAAAAAACTCAACATTATAAATTAATCCAAGAGCTTGCCGGAAAATTCAAAGAAGAAAACGGCTCGATTATTTGTCGCGAATTATTAGGCGTAGAAAGCGATGGTTTTGTCCCGCAAAAACGTGATGAAAAATACTACAAAACTCGTCCTTGTGAAGAATATGTTGCCAGCGCCGCTAGATTGATTAATAAGTTGTAAAATACTTGAGCAAAAACTTGCTATTCAAAATCGAACAAATTATGAGGATGAATATTTAATGCATTAGAAAATCTATTTATACTTTTTAATGTCAAATTACATTTTCCACATTCTATTTCACTTATTCTATGTTCTGAAATATTAACCATTTCACCCAATTGTGCTTGAGTAAGGCCACACTTAATTCTGAACATCTTTATTTTAAAACCAAATTCACTAAGAAACTCGTCATCTAACATATAATTATGTTATCAATATTATATTGACAAATAAATTACAATATATTATTATATATATTATAATATATTGTAATGGAGGAATATATAATGACTAAGCACGAAAAAAACGGATTTACATTAGCAGAAGTACTAATTACACTCGGCATAATTGGCATTATAGCTGCGTTAACACTACCAAACTTAATTGCAAACCATAGAGAACAAGTTACAATAAATAAGCTTAAAAAATTTTACTCCGTAATGTCTCAAGCCTATTGGCGCATAGTAGAAAAACAAGGCTCAACGTACTCAAACTGGGAACTCGGTGAAACCCTACCAGAACAAGCCGAATCTATGGCTAATTATTTCAAAGAATATTTATTAGTCTCAAAAGATTGTGGTTTCGAGGCTGGCTGTTTTATTGATGCTAATTACAAATTAGCAAACGGAGGACTTAGTATAAACTTTCTTAAAGGTCCAATACGATATATGATAATATTAAATGACGGCAGTGCTATTGCATTTTATAAAAATGTTATCTATTACGACACAAATGGTACGACACAACCAAATCAATTCGGCAGAGATATTTTTCAAATAAATATATCTGATAGATATGGGATCCATGCATCCACAGCAGATGGCCAATCCAGCACTGCAGACAAAACCCCTCTCGAAAAGTGCTTGATTCATGGCTATAATTGTGCGTCTTGGGTATTAACATACGGGAATCTTGACTATCTTCACTGTCCTGAAAAGTTAGAATGGGGCAAAGTCACAAAATGTAAATAAACTAAGGCACAGGGTCATATCCACCATCATTCCCCGGATGGCAACGGCAGATACGTTTCAACCCGAGCCAACAACCTTTTAGCACACCGTATTTTTCAATCGCCTCTTTTGTATACTGAGAGCAAGTCGGATAAAATCTGCAAACCTTAGGCGTAAATTTTGAAAAATATTGATATATAGAAATCAAAAAAAGTGCTATCTTTTTCATAATTAATTCTCTATAACTCTACAAATATCTTCGGCAGTAATTTTCAAACAATCCAACGATTGGCACGTTGTCTGTCTTTTAGCCCATAAGCAAGGTTTTAACGGACAAGAATCTTTAGCCTTGATAGCCGTAACTATTTCTGATTTCGGGATAAGCATTTCATCATCTGTCGGACCAAATATAGCATAGGTTCTTGTTTTCATGGCAACACCGATATGCAAAGGGGCAGAATCAGAACATACAAATTTTTCGGCCTTCCCTATCAATACAGCCAAATCACTAAGACTTTTTGTTTTACCATACGTGTTTTCAAAATTCGACAATTGTGTTTTATTACCAAGTTTTTGCAAAATTTGCTCGATAACCTCTTTATCATCTGACCCACCAGCCAAAATAACATGTTTACCGTTATCAATAAAATTCTCGGCAACTTCAGCCCAAACTTGGGCATTTACGGTCTTTATCATACCTTTTAGAACACTAATTTTGCTTACCCCCGGATGAATTAAAACCGAATTAGGTATCTTTTCTTGTTTAGGTACGTTAATTTCCGGTAACAACGTTTGTTGTTGTGTAATTGGCGAAACAAGCATGTGATACATCGCACAAGCATATTGTTTTTTATTCAAAGTAACCGCTTGGGTCAACAGAAGTTTACTTAAAAAACCTGTATTATACCCGTAACGATTTTTTATTCCCGTAAGCCATAGAAGAATACTAATTAATTTATTTCCACCGGAGGAAATAACCATATCAAAATGACCTTTTCTGGCTTCCACAATCAACTTAAAAAGCTCCAAGTATTTATTTTCGCCCTTTATATCTATCAATATCAAGTCATCAATAATGTTTGTCAAATCTTTAATGCTTTTACTTCTGGGTTCAAGTGCCAAAGTGATTTTAGAATTAGGAAATTCTTTTTTTAAAGAAATCAATGTTGGCAGGAAGAAGATTTCATCTCCTATCCCGCCAAAATTTATTGCTAAAATATTGTGTTGTTTACTCATGCCATAATTTTACAACAAATAGGCATTTTGGTAAATGATTTATATTTTATTAACACCGAGAGAGAAAAGTGATAACAATAACGAGCCTAAAAGTGCGCTCAAAAAGCCTTCGACTTCAAATCCCGGAGTAACCGCACCGGCAAGCATTAGCATTAACGCATTTATTACAAAAGTAAACAAACCCAATGTCAAAATATTTACAGGCAAAGTAATTAACAAAATAAAAGGTTTTATAAATGCATTTATCAAAGCAAGTATAACACTCACCAACATTGCACTCAAAAAATTATCTACAGTAATCCCTGGAATTATCCACGAAACAAAAATAATAAGCAGTGCGAAAATTATCCATCTGAGAAATAGTTTCATAAATTTAACCTCCGTTTTGTAACAATATAATTCATTTTTTAAAAATTTCATTGTCACAAAAGACTACTTCAAAGGTCTAAATTTTAGCTATATAACATTTCTCTTTTCTTAGCAAATGCAGGATTATGAAGGTAATCTTCATATTTTTCGCGAGCATTAATATATCCTTTTGGCGAAATTTCAATAATTCTATCCGCAACGGTTTGGATAAATTTATAATCTTGAGAAGTAAAAAGAACCGTTCCGTTATAATCAATAATTGCATTATTTAGAGCGGTAATAGATTCCAAATCAAGGTGGTTTGTAGGTTCATCAAGAGTCAAAACGTTAGCCTCTTCAACCATAAGTTTTGCAAACAAGCAACGTACTTTTTCTCCACCGGACAAAACTTTCACTTTTTTATCCGCCTCTTCACCGGTAAATAACATTCTACCTAAATATCCTCTCAAATAATTTACGTGTTGATCTTTTGAATAAGGCGCCAACCATTCTATAATAGTTTTGTCATTGTCAAAATATTCAGTATTATCCTTCGGGAAATACGACGTTGTTGCAGTCACACCCCATTTAATTTCGCCAGAATCCGGTTGAACTTTTCCGTTCAACATATCAAACAAAGTTGTAATAATAAGCGGATCTTTCGCAACAAAGGCAATTTTTTCACCTTGCGTAACCTCGAAACTCAAATTTTTAATCAACAATTGACCATCAACAGATTTGTTCAAATCTTTTACCGTCAAAACATCTCTACCCGGGATTTTGAAATATGTAAATCTTATACGCGGATATTGTCTTGACGAAGGTTTTATCTCTTCTAATGACAATTTGTCCAACATATTTTTTCTGGAAGTTGCTTGTTTTGCCTTTGAGGCGTTAGCGCTAAATCTTGCAATAAACGCTTTTAATTCTTCCATTTTTTCTTCAGTTTTACGATTTTGTTCTTCTTTTTGTTTTTGAATCAATTGACTTGCTTGTGACCAGAACGTGTAATTGCCGGTATATAATTGAATTGTTTTGTAATCAATATCGGCCATGTGCGTGCAAACCTTATCCAAAAACTCCCTATCGTGAGAAACAACGATTACCGTATTTTGGAAATTTATTAACCATTCTTCCAACCATTCAATAGTTGTCAAATCAAGGTGGTTTGTAGGTTCGTCCAAAAGCAAAATATCCGGATTCCCAAATAACGCTTGCGCAAGAAGAACGCGTACTTTTTCACTGCCTGCAAGCTCGCTCATTTGTTTGTCATGCAACTCATCAGCGATACCCAGTTCAGATAACAAACTTGCGGCCATACTTTCCGCTTGCCATCCATCAAGTTCGGCAAACTCGGTTTCCAAATCAGCAACTTTCATCCCATCTTCATCATTAAAATCAGGCTTTGCGTAAAGCGCATCTTTTTCTTGCATAACTTCATAGAGTCTTTTGTGCCCCATTATAACAGTATCAATAACTTTGTATTCATCAAATTCAAAATGATTTTGTTTCAAAACTGCAATACGTTCACCTTTTGAGATGTGAACTTCACCGGATGTAGGTTCAATATCTCCGGATATAACTTTTAAAAACGTTGATTTGCCGGCTCCGTTTGCACCAATAAGCCCATAACAATTTCCAGGGGCAAATTTAATATTTATATTTTCAAAAAGTGTTTGCGAACCAAAACGTACGGTTAATTTTTCTGTTGTAATCATCTTGCTATTCCTATATTTTTGGGGTACCTTATGTATAATAACACAAATAGGATATTTGCCAAATTATGCAAAAATTATCGTATAGTTTAGAAGACTATGTAGAGGAAATTTATGTACAAACTTTGCGTCAAGGCTGCGCAAAAGTTACAGAAATTGCAAACTCATTAGGAGTAAAAAAAGCATCCGTAACCGGCGCATTGAACGCACTTGCAGAAAAAAAACTGATAAATTACGTTCCTTATGCACCGATAACATTAACCACTGCCGGCGAAGAGATTGCCAAACGAGTTTTAGAAAAACACGAACTAATAGCGAAATTTTTTCAAAAAACACTAAACGTATCGGACAAAGAAGCAATTGAAGCAGCCTGCGCCATGGAACATATCATATCGGATGATTTTTTTGAGAAGATAAAGGTGTTTTTGGGAAATAACGGGTAAATTTATACATACGCCCCCTAAACCAAATTATTTACCCCAATAACATAACCAAGTTGAGCGCGATTTTTAACCTCAAATTTACTCAAAATATTTGATACATGGATTTTTATACAACTTTCCGTACACCCGAATACTCGCGCAATCTCCGCGTTAGTAAAACCTTGTACAACGAATTTAATAATCGCTTTTTCTTTTTTGGTTAAATGTATATATCGACAGTCAACCATATTCTACCCCCATATAGCTTTAATCTTTAATTTTAAGCCATTGAGTCCACTAAATTGTTTCGGGATAACAAAATTGGGAAAATATTTTTTCATAATTTTACAATCGCTATATTTTTTTAACAAAAACCTATCCTCACCCGAAGAAAAGCCATGAATGTGCTTTATTTTACAATTGCTCACAACATAATTTTGTTTACCACAACTCAAATTCTTATGAAATAAATAATCATCTCCACACCAAATCAACATATTTGAAGGAATAAAATGATAAGAATTTCTATGTCCCAAAATAATAGTTCCCCAATGCAAATTTCGCTCATTACAACGTAACAGAATAGGTTTTAATTTACTTCTCATAATCAAATCATCTTCTTTATAATTAGATTGTATAGTTTCAATAGATTGAATATCAACTCCAACTAACCCCATATCTTCATTTAAATGTTTTAAAATATCACTACAAAAATTTTCGGGCACTACCAAATCATCATTAAATATCGCAAAATATTCACTCTTGATATTTTTCAACCCTAAATTCCAAGATGGATTAACATATATATTTTCGGGCAACACAATAACTTTTATTTTAGAAGTACTATCAGCTTGAAACCCATTTCCAGAATTATCAATAATTATAATTTCTAATACCGAATCATCCTTATTTAATACGGTTATCAAATTCTCCAATAACTTTTTATCCTTTTGTAACGTAGGTATTACTACCGAAATCTTAACATTTGACATATCTTTTAATCCTAAACTTAACTCCTAACGCAGTAACAATTTTATATTTCTTATTACCAGTCTTTTTTATTGAAAAAATTCGTTCAATAAATTTTGTATATTTTATCGAATTACCTAAATTCATAAAATATTTATCTTCTCGCAAAAATTGCGGGATTTTTTGTATATTTTCTCCTTCTTGCAGATACTCAAAATTTACAAATCCAATACCTACATATTTCTTTAATGCAAAAATTTCAGCCTCAGAAAATCCAACTTGTTGTGCAAAACTAAAAATATCATTAAGCACTTTTATTTGAGACTTTTTTAATTCTTCCAAATTTTCTTTTTTATGAGTAGTTGACTGCTCGTGATAAAAATAATTATATGCTGTCTTATCGGTATATACGAAGTTTTTACTATAATACAACGCTTTTATTACAAACAAATTATCTTCATAATACATTCCCTCTGGGAATTTAATATTATAATTTTTGATTAAGTTACAACTAAAAATCTTATCGCATGCGGAACCATTATGGATTTGTCTTATTTTATCTTCAAATGTTTTAAAAATCTTGTTTGTAACTATCTTACTTTTCTTTTTTCGACGCTTATCGTGGACAACAAGATAACTCCCAACAATTTCTGCAGATTTTTTGTTAGCTGTATTATACATTTCTTCACAAAAATTTTCCTCAATCCAATCATCTGCATCTAAAAAGGCCAAATATTCACCGCGGGCTTGCTTTATTCCAACATTTCTCGCTGCACCTTGACCAAAATTCTTTTGAGTTATAACTTTTATTCGAGAATCTTTCGCGGCATATTCATTTAGTATCGCGATCGAATTATCACATGAACCATCGTCAACACAAATGATTTCAATATTTTGTAATGTTTGGTTTAACACAGAGTCCAAACATCGCTGCAAATACTTTTCAACATTATATATCGGTATTATTATTGATAAATTAATACTCAACTTACCATCTCCTCTTTAATTAAAAAACTTAAATTGGTGTCGTATACGTTAAGTTAAATATAAAATAACGTACGAAAGATTGTAAAGCCATTGTAAATATTTATTACATTATACGACAACTTTTTAACTTTTTATCACTATACGGAGTCTTATATAATAGTTAAAATTATAAAATTAAATTATTATGGTTTACAGTGACAAGGAATTTATTGCAAATAAGATTAAAGAATACCGAAAAAGAGCCCGCCTTACTCAAGCACAATTGGGCGAAAAAATTGGGATTACGGACAAGCATATTTGTAAAATAGAAAATGCAACATACGCTCCTTCTGTAGAAACTTTCTTAAAAATAGTCGACATTTTAAATATATCCCTTGAAGAATTTGGAATAAATACCGGAACAGCTCAAAGAAATAAAACTCGCGATGATTTCATTAAATTATTGCACTCTATAAACAATAAAGAACTTGATTTTTTATACGAAAATTTGCAAACCCTACTAAATACCTTACGCAAATTCAAGTAAATTTTCCATAACACTTGACAAAATATTTTTTTTACAATAAAGTTAGGTTGGCCTAACATTAGTCATGATGTTACAACTACAAAAAACAGACTCCAGACAGACAATAACGAACAATGAAAATCCAAACAATTGCTAAATATATAGACCAACCAATAATTTTAAATAAATTACACAACAAAATCCCCTCCTTATTGATTACGGCTGGTGCCGGCTTTGGGATAGGCGATTACTATCATCACAAAAACAACAATAATCTTGAAGAACACAAAAAACATATTTGCCATCATAGATTTCTTCAAAACAGTATAGTAATTGCCTCAACCATTGCAGCTTCTTTGATAGGGACTCGAGGCTTGAAAATTAACGGCAAACAGTATATTAAAGGCCTTTTAGACAATACCCCAATTGAAGAAATCAAACGAGTTCAAGCAAATGCAATAGATAAATTCCTCAAAAACAACCCCATTAAAGATAAAAACATATCTGATATTTTGACTCAAGCCAAAGACAGAGCCTTAAAAATCAAAGAAATTGAGGTTCTAACCGAAAAACTTGAAAACACCCCCGCACGAAAAGAATTATTTAAAACTATTCTTTCAAACAAAGAAAATATTTCTTCTAAAGAAATTTTCTCCGAAATAAAAAGACTTTCGCTTTTAGGGCTTGTACCGGTTATTGGCGGAATTTCGGGCGGAATAGTTGCCGATGCGGTTACCGGAACTATGTCTAAAAAGAAAACCGAAAATAAAGTAAAAGAAGGTTTATACCAGTATTTAGCGAACATATTTTTATGCAATGTCGGCGCCGGTGCGGCACTTTATGCCAGTGAAAAACTGACCGAAGCGAAATTGATAAAACCTTTGACCCCTATGAAAAAATTGGGCGTAATTTTAGGCGGGATTATTGCAACCGGCGTAATTGGAGGAAGTTTTATTGCCAATTACATAAGCAAAAAAGTAGTTAACCCAATGTTCGGGGATAAATCAAACGAAAAACTGTATTCAGAACGAAAACCGGAAGCCTTAGATATTGCACTACATGTCGACGACATTGCTACCGCCGGAGTTTTATCTGGTTTTAAATGGATTGAACCGGCACTACCTTTTATGTATTTTATCTCAGGTTACAGAGCCGGAATTGGCTACCGTAATGATAAAAATTCATAACTTCTAAAATACCAGCATTACAATTATCGCTGATATTACCATTGCCGGCCCAAAAGGCAAGTATAGGGCATTTGCACCGTCTTCTTTTAACCCTTTGATTATACGGAAACACAAATATAATCCGATTAATGCAAAAATAACTGCTAAAATCGAGTACGCTACAATATTATTTAACAAAGTGGTTTGCTGTGTTGCAACAAAAAATATAACTGCATATACTATAAATCCAAACAAAGTAGACAGTGTGATTTTATCCTTTTGTTCAACTAATTTTTTAATAAACACCGGCAATGTCATAATAACTTGCACAATAACACTTAATATCAAAATAACAACAAGCGCTCTCCATCCAAATACTGCACCTAACGCCGCCGCAATATATGTATCACCTTCGCCAAACGCTCTTGAACCTACAAACAAATATCCAAGACGTGCAAGAACTTCCATCACAATTATGCCTAAAAATACACCAATCACCGAAATTGTAAACGGATTGAATATCAATAACTCTTTACTAAGCACAAAGGCATCGTCTTTAACCATCAAATACGCTGCAACACCCGTAATAGCCGCTGCATTAACAAGACCGACAACCCCAAGAGAAATTGTATGTGCATCAAACACAACTTTTTCTTTAATATCGGTAACTGCAATTACTATCAATAGGGATGAAACAATCCAATAAAGCAATGTATTTAATGACACTTGGAATTTCAAAAAAATCACCGTAAAAAGTATTGCCGTAAAAAGCTCTACCAATGGATACTGAATACTGATTTTTTCTTTGCAGAATCCACACTTGCCACGTAAAAAAATGTATGATAATACCGGAATATTATGCCACCATTTCAATGGAGTTTGGCATTTTGGACATTTTGATGCCGGAAAAACAATAGACTCTTCCGACAAACTCCTTAATATAACTACATTTAAAAAACTTCCGATACAAAGACCGATAATAAATACAAAAGCCAATACCAAATATAAAATAGCCATTATTAATCCTCACTTCCAGCTCTTATGATGTCATACATTCTGTTCAATGCTTTTTTAATCCTTCTGGAAACTTGCATTTGCGAAATACCCAATTTTTCAGAAATTTCGCGTTGATTCAAATCTGCAATATAGCTCAATTCAATTATAATTCTCAAATCTTTCGGCAATCTATAAATAGCGTTTGAAAGCATCATTCTTGTCTCATAAGATTTTAAAAACTCTTGATAGTCACCGGAAGGAATTTTGTCTAATAAAGTAATTTCATCATCTTCGCTTGACAAAACTTGGTCAAGAGACAGAGCAGTTTTTGTATACTCTGCTTCCATAACTTCATTTACTTTTTGTATCGAAATATTTACCGCCTCAGCGATTTGCTCGGCAGAAGGTTCTTCAATACCTATTTCACTAAACTTTTTTATCGCAGCACTTATTTTATAAATAAGTTCTTGCAATTCTCGAGGGGCTCTTACAATAGAACTTTTATCTCTCAAATAGTGCTTAATCTCACCTTTTATAAAATAGGACATGTAGGTTTTAAATTTCACATTTTTATCTTTATCAAAAAAATCAATGGCTTTAATCAACCCGATTGAACCTACTTGAACCAAATCCTCAACTGCAACACCGGATTGCGCCGAAACCGTTCCGGCTATTTTTCGCACAAGATACATACACTTTTCAACAATTGCCAAATGCAACATGCGACGTTTTTTCTCGTCTTTGCAATCCTTATAGCTACATATAAGCGCTTCCATATCTATACTTTTATTCGAATTTTTAACTGTTTTGGTCATGGTTTATAACTAAGCTCCCATTATTCTGATTATAACATAATTATATTTCCTTGAAAAATTAATTAAACATTTTTAATATTTCACCAAATTGTTTTACTTTATGATACGATGTAATAAGATAATTTATTGGAGACAAAAAATGATTACGGTTAAAGATGTAGAACACGTTGCTAAATTAGCAAGATTAGAGCTTACAGAAGAAGAAAAAGAACTTTATACAAAACAATTAGGTGATGTATTGAAGTATGTTGATCAAATGAACGAGGTTGACACTTCAGACGTAAAACCGATGGCACAAGTTATAGACTTTGTAAATGTCATGAGAGAAGATGTAGTTACACACGATATATCTAAAGAAGAATTGATGAAAAACGCACCGGAAGAAGAAAACGGATTCTTTAGAGTACCAAAAATCAACTAAAAAATTATAATTTGAGATATAACAAACAAAAATGTGGGGTTAGGGACATGACAAAATATATTTTTATTACTGGAGGCGTAGTTAGTTCATTAGGAAAAGGAATAATTGCCGCTTCGTTAGGCCGTTTACTCAGAGCCAGAGGCTTTTCGGTTACAAACCAAAAATTTGATCCGTATATAAATGTTGATCCTGGAACAATGAGTCCATTCCAACACGGAGAAGTTTTTGTTACCGATGACGGCGCAGAAACCGATTTGGATTTGGGACACTATGAAAGATTTACCGGCACAAGTTTGGGTCAAATTAACAACGTTACATCCGGAAGCGTTTACCAAACTGTTATAAACAAAGAACGCAGAGGTGACTATCTTGGAGGTACCGTTCAAGTAATCCCACATATTACTAACGAAATAAAATCCCGAATTGTAAAGGCTCAAAAACAATTCAAGCCCGATTTTCAAATTATTGAAATTGGTGGCACTGTAGGGGACATCGAAAGTTTGCCGTTTGTTGAAGCAATCAGACAATTCAAGGCAGAAGCCGGTATTGGTAATGCAATATCAATCCATTGTACATTGTTACCATATTTGCCGACTTCAGGAGAGCTCAAAACAAAACCTTCACAACATAGCGTCGGTGTTTTGAGAAGTTATGGTATACAACCGGAAATCCTTATTTGCCGTACAAGCAAACCTATTCCAAAAACTGAAAAAGAAAAATTGGCACTATTCTGTTCTGTCCCGAAAGAAGCAGTTATAGAATGCCGAGATATGAAATCTATATATGAAGTTCCTCTTGCATTGGAAGAGCAAAATATGGCAAAAGTTGTTCTCGATATGTTAAGAGTCGAGGACCGAGAAAAAGATTTATCATCTTGGATATCAATTGTTGAACACATCAAAAACCCTAAACAAACTTTAAAAGTTGCAATTGCCGGAAAATACACAAAATTGTCTGACGCATACATTTCAGTTGTAGAATCATTAAAGCATGCCGGTTATGCAAATGACTCTGCTATTGATATAAAATGGATTAATTCCGAAGATTGCGTAGATGAAAAACGCTGCATAGAATTAATGAAAGATATTGATGCCGTCGTAGTTCCGGGAGGATTTGGAATACGTGGTATAGAAGGCAAGTTAAATGTTATTAAATATGCAAGAGAAAATAACCTTCCTTTCTTAGGCTTATGCTTAGGTATGCAATGTGCAGTGATTGAATACGCACGCAATGTTGTAGGATTGAAGGGTGCAAATTCCGCAGAATTTGATGAAAACGCACCATATTCAGTTATTGATTTAATGTTGGAACAAAAAAATGTCCAAGGCTACGGCGGAACGATGAGATTGGGTGCTTATGATTGCCATTTGAGAAAAGGTTCTAAAGCACAAAAGGCCTATGGCTCAACAAAAATTTCAGAACGCCACCGTCATAGATATGAGGTTAATAACGAATATATTTCACAATTAGAAGCTGCAGGTCTGGTATTTTCGGGTATGTCACCAGACGGAATGTTAGCTGAAATTGTTGAAATTCCTCAAAATGACTGGTTTGTTGCTTCTCAATTCCATCCTGAATTCAAATCAAAGCCTGAAGCCCCTCATCCTTTATTTAAAGGCTTAATAGATGCGGCTTTAGCGCAACAAAAATAAATCTGGTAATTTGAAAGGTTATTTATAATGGAAAATAATTTTAAAAAGTTCACGACGGCACAATTTCTAAACTTTTGTTTAGGTTTCTTCGGGTTACAGTTTGCTTGGCAAATGAGAATTATTTTATCCGGCCCCGTAACAGAAAGCCTCGGCGCCTCACCATTTATATACGGATTAATATGGCTTGCTGGGCCGTTTACAGGCATGGTTGTTCAGCCATTAATCGGCGCGTTGAGTGATAGAACTGTATCTCCATTTGGAAGAAGAAGGCCGTATTTGCTCGGTGGTGCATTGTTAGCATCTTTAGCGTTATGGATTTTCCCAAATTCCGGCAACATTGCCAATGCTTTGAGCAATTTAACGGGAATTGCATTACCGACTCTAACCGGTTTGGTTATTGCTGCAATTATGATTTGGATAATTGATGCTTGCGTTAATATTGCACAAGGGCCTTATAGAGCATTGGTTCCAGATATTGTCCATCCGGAACAACATTCACTTGCAAATTCGTACATAAGTCTTGCAATAGGATTGGGCTCTGTAATCGCAGCTGGTGCCGCACCGTTTTTAAAATGGGCATTTAACTACCAAATGTCAATAAACGCACAATTTATAATGGCAGCATTGGCATTTACATTGGGTATGCTTTGGACTTGTTTAACTATTCATGAACGTAAAATAGAAAAAAACAATACAGAATGTGATAACAAAGAAGAAAAAGTAAATTTTCTACAATCACTTAAAGATTTCTTTGCATTATCTCCTGAAGTTTCGAAAATTTGCTGGATGCAATTTTTCACTTGGATTGGGACAATGTGTATGATGATTTTCTTTACACAATTTGCCGTTCATACAGTATTTTCTGTACCTGATTTGACCAGTGCAAATCAAATGGTAAAAGATTTCTATGCTCAAGGCACTCTTGATGGAACTAATTTTTCATCAATTTGTTTTGCTATCTTTAATTTAATATGCTTTGTCGTTGCTATCCCTATAGGAATTTTGTCTTCCAAGTACGGCAACAAAAAAGTCCATATTTTTTCATTAATCACAATGATTATCGCATATTTAGGAATGGGAATTTTCCCTAACACAAAAGTTGTTGCCACAATGATGGGGATTGCCGGTTTAGGTTGGGCCAGTATTTTAGCGCTACCTTTTGCCATGTTATCTCAGTATATCAAAAAAGGTACTGAAGGTTCAGTAATGGGATTGTTTAATATTTTTATTGCGGGCCCTCAAGTATTTGTTTGCACATTAGTTGCATGGATAATTTCAAAATGCTCGTTTACTATCGGCGCAGAATATACAAATTATCACTGGGAATATGCAATGTATATTGGTGCAATAAGTTTATTGGTGGCCACAGTATTAGCAGGACTTATAAAGGAAAAACAACTAAATGAATAAAAAACGTATTCTCCTAATTTATCCACCATCACCGGTTATGAATAGGGAAGACCGCTGTCAACAACCAACAAAAGAGTTGATTGTAATTCCGCCACTACCCCCTACCGATTTAATGTACTTGGCTGCAATAGCTGAAACGGTCGGATACGAGGCAAAAATACAAGATTATAGTCAAGGCGGAAGTTTTGAAAACGATTTAAAAGAATTCAAGCCGGATTTTTTGGTTGTCAATGTTGCAATGCCAACGTTAGAAAATGATTTAAAAGCTTTAGATACAGCAAAAAACATTTGTCCAAATATCCAAACAATTACTAAAGGTGCAACGTTTTTGACTTTAGCAAAAGAAATTTTGGAAACACATCCTTCTCTCGATATGATTATCAAAGGCGAAGCCGAATATACATTAAAAGAAATATTGGAAAACAAAGAAAAATCCGAAATTTTGGGACTTTGTCATAAAGTTAATGGACAAGTTGTCGAAAATGAAACGCGTCCTTTTATTGAAAACCTTGATGAATTGCCGTTTCCCGCAAGACATTTGGTCGACAATAACATATACAGACGTCCGGACAATAATAAAGTACAAGCAACAATAAAAGTTTCAAGGGGCTGTCCTTTCCACTGTTTCTTTTGTTTGGCAACTCCGGTAGCCGGTGCAAAAGTTCGCAAAAGAAGTGCTGAAAATATAATCGCTGAAATAAAAGAATGCGTTGAGAAATACAACATTACAAATTTTCTTTTCTGGGCGGATATATTTGATTTAGACCGCGAATGGACAATGGATTTGTGTAAAAAAATTATTGACAGCGGTTTAAAAATTACTTGGTCTGCGAATACTCGTGCAGATACCGCTGATTATGAAATGGCTAAATTAATGTACAAAGCCGGTTGTCGTCTTGTAAGCATCGGAGTTGAATCAGGTTCTCAATATATGCTGGAAAAAATGGGCAAAAAAATCACTCTTGATGATGTTCGAAAAACTGTAAAATTATTCAAAAAAGCTAATATAAGAATTTATAATTATTTCGTTATCGGGTTACCATGGGAGACGGAAGAAACTGTCGAAGATACAATTAAATTTGCAATAGAATTAAACAGTGATTTCATAAGTTTTTATACGGCAACTCCACTCCCTGGAACTCGTTTTTACCAGTATGCATTGGAAAACAACTTATTGGATAACCAAACAAGTTTTGAAAACGCATATTTTTATCCTGCAGTGAATACGCATCATTTATCCAAGGATAGAATTTTTGAACTGCACAAATCTGCAATCAAAAGATTTTATTTGCGCCCAAAATACATATTAAAAATGCTTATTAAAATTAGAAGTTTGGCAGAGATAAAAAATTATTTTACAGCCGGAATAAATGTTTTATTGCGAAAGTAAAAATCATAACAAATACAAATAAAAATAGCAAAAGGACGGTTAAAACACCGTCCTTTTGCTATCTGAATATTTTTATTAAAGCGACAATACAAATCCGCCTTTATCGGCATTTTTGAGTTTGTCACCATCAATTTTTGCTCTAAGATTTTTAATATATTTGTATACATAATCTCTTGGCAACTCTAATAAATTAGCCAAATCTTTTGCGTAAACAATCTTATTTTGATTTTCTGCAAAATGATTAAATACTTTTTGTTCTCTATCAGTTAATGCTTTTTTGAATACGATACGAACTTCTTCTCTCAACTCATCAACTGGCTCTTTTTGAACTTTTGCCTTTGCAGCGCTTTTCTTAATTTTTTCAGTAACATTTTTGATTGTTTCTTCAACTTTTGCTTTTGAAACTGTCTTAGTAGTTTTTTTAGTTGTTGACTTTTTAGTTGTAGCTTTTCTTGTAACGGTTTTCTTTGGTTTTGCAGTTTTCTCTACTTTTGCAACACTTTCCGTATCTTTTGATTTAGCTACATCATTCTTTTTAGGTTTTACTCCCGGTTCACTGTCCGCAATTTCTAATTTTAATTTTGAAATAGAAAACGGAGTTACAGAAATTTCCCTTTCTCTATCGAAAGAACGTTCCGCAATTGAACTTAAACGTTCAGTGCGATTAATATTCCAGTCAGAATCCCCAGAAACGGTCGGACGCCCATGGAAAACGATATCGATAAGGTCATTTGTTGGTTTTGCTTCTTCTATTTTTTTACCTAATCGAGCAGCAAATTCTTCCAAAGTGATTTTTTCCAAAGAGCTTCTCCACTGTTTTATCTCTTCCTTGCTCAAATATTCCGACATTAATAATCTCCTTAAATACTATTCTTTTCCTTTTCTTATCCTAATTTAGCACAAGCATGCCTTTTTTTTTCAAATTGTTTCACAACGTAAATTTTTCTTTGAAATATTTACATTATTAACATTTTTATTGCATCAACTTTTTCAGCATCATTTGTTTTAATAAGTAAAGTTTTTTCTTTTGATGTTTCGCCTTTTACTATAATTATCGATGTTTTGGGCACCTTAAAACTTTTAGACAAAAACGCTATCAAAGCTTTATTAGCCTTATTGTCAATTGGTTGCGCAGTTATCTTAACTTTTAGGATTTCTTCATTTTTAACAAATTCATTTTTTGAAGCATTTGGCGAAATCCTAAGTTTCAAGAGCCAACCATCTTTTGTTTCTTTTAACATCTTTACCATCCTTATGTATGAAATTATACAAATTAACTTGAAAAAATCAACAAAAATCTGTATGATAATCGTATTATGAAAGAAAAATCTTTATTTGACGACGTACGCGAAAAACTAATAGCAAACAATAAAACTAAGAAAGAAATTAGCCGAATAGAAGAAGCCTTTTTATTTGCGCAAAAACTTCACGAAGGTCAATATCGCATTTCGGAAGAGCCATACATTATTCATCCGGTTGAAGTTTCAAAAATTCTCATCGACTTGAAAGTTGATAACAACACTATTATAGCGGCATTTTTGCACGACATTTTAGAAGACACAGAAACTGAACCTGAAGAAATTAAGGGAAAATTTGGAGAAGATGTACTAAATCTGGTACAAGGCGTAACAAAATTAAGCAAATTAAAATTCAAATCAAAAGAAGAACGTCAAGCCGAAAACTTTAGAAGATTATTTATTGCCATGGCAAATGATATTCGTATTGTATTTTTAAAATTGGCCGACAGACTCCACAATATGCGTACCCTTAACTTTATGGCCGCAAATAAACAACAAAAAATTGCCCGAGAAACCCTTGATATTTTTGCGCCATTAGCAAACCGTTTAGGGATTGGGAAAGTCAAAGCCGAATTAGAAGATTTATCTTTAAGGTACTTAGAGCCGGACAAATATTACGAAATCGCGCAATTAGTGTCTCAAACTAAAGCTGAAAGAGAAACAACCGTAAAACTGCTTATCGATGAAATCTCAAAAGATGTCGAAAAAAGTGGAATTAACGCCCAAATAACAGGTCGAGCAAAACACTACTTCAGTATATATAGTAAAATGAAACGTTTAAACATTGCATTTCACGATTTATACGATATTACGGCTGTCCGAGTAATTGTAGACAACGAAAAAGAATGCTACGAAGTTTTAGGTCTAATTCATTCCCGCTTCAAACCTATTCCTGGACGTTTCAAAGATTATATCGCAATGCCAAAAGGCAATATGTATCAATCACTACATACTTCCGTAATCGGCCCACGTTCAAAACCATTGGAAGTGCAAATAAGAACTTGGGAAATGCACGAAGTTGCAGAATATGGGGTTGCCGCACATTGGCGTTACAAAGAAAAAGGCTCTCAAAAAGCCGATAATGCATCGGATATACAATTCTCTTGGATGAGAAAATTAGTTGAATACGAACAAGATATATCATCGGCTGAAGATTTTGTTAATTCGGTCAAGCTTGACCTATTTTCCGACCAAGTTTTTGCATTTACGCCAAACGGAGATGTTTTAGATTTACCAATAAATGCAACGCCGGTGGATTTTGCTTATCGTATCCACTCCGATGTTGGAAATCGAACAACCGGCGCCTTAATTAACGGTCGTATTGCCCAACTTGATACAAAGTTAAAGAACGGCGATATAGTAGAAATCTTAACTAAAAAAAACCCCGCACCAAGATTAGATTGGTTGAATTTCGTTGTTACAAAACAAGCTTCGTCAAAAATTAAACAATGGTTCAAAAAGAATAATCGTGAAGAACATATCGAAGTCGGCAAATCAAACCTTGAACACGAACTTACAAAAGCAGTATTTGATGATTACGTAAAACAAGGGGAATTTGACAGAGTTGCCAAAATAATGAATTACTTATCGGCAGATGATTTGTTTGCCGCATTAGGTTATGGGGAAACAACTTTAAACAAAATCATTAACAAACTTAAAAAACCTCAAACACAACAAGAAGAAGAAATCCCTTCACAAACTTATCATTCGGGTCATTCACACAAAAACAAAAAAGATATACAAGGATTAGAAGGCCTACTTTACTCAATAGCAAAATGTTGTTCACCAATTCCGGGCGAACCTATAGTAGGTGTTGTAACCCGTTCAAAAGGAGTATCCGTACATAGAGTTGATTGCAAAACTCTTGAAAGCGTTGAACCTGAAAGAATGATGGATATTTCTTGGTCCGGAGATAACAATAGCAATAAAACTTATTCAACAACAATAAGAGTTGAAACTGCTGAAAAAATGGGGCTACTTAAAGATATTATCGCTGCGGTTTCTGATAACAACACAAATATTAATTATGCTAACGTAAAATCAAAAACCAATCGAATCGGAATTATTGAATTAGGTTTGGAATTAGACAATATCGAAACATTAAAAAAAGTCATTACAAGTATTCAAAATATTCCTGACGTTTATAGTGTTAAACGGGTTCAAACCGCCTACACAACGCAACGCGGCGGTAATAGACAAAACTCAAGCACAAAATCCGGAAAAAATTCACCGCGAAAACGCAAATAATTAGTACGGTTTATTCAATTCGTTTTTGTGACCAAACCCAAGAATATCTTTTACAAATACCATTGTACCATAAGCGGCCAAACCGATTGCTGAACCTTTAGACCATTTACCTTTACCAAACAATGCAACAGCGCCGAGTCCTAAAGGAATAACGTTTGATACTAAAGTTTGCAAGACACCTTTTAGGTATCCACCTGCCGAATTAAAGAAAGAACGTACATTTGATTGCATTTCTATATGATGAATTTCATCTTTAATTTTAGACATTGTCGGACTTGGCTTGGACAAATATTGCGTATTATTAAACGTATCATAACATGCATCTGCATCACCACTCTTGGCAGAAATATCTGATTGAATTTTCCCCATAACGTGTGAATCATAAGCGATAACGCCTAATGCCGCTATGCCGACTCCTTTACTTAAATATTTACCAATATTTGAACCTATAGACATATATTATCCTTTTGTTGTTTTTGTTTCAGTTTTTGTTTCGGTTGTTTTAGTATTTTTTACTTCAAATTCTTTTTCGGCTACTTGACCGGACATTTTGAGTAGGATGTTACTTGCTTGAAGTGCATCTTGTCCATAACCGGTTGTTGAATTTTGCATGTTTTTCAAAACTTCCACTGTATATGCATCACCTGACGCTGCGCGAGAATCAAGTGCAGCCAATGCTAAAAGTTTTACTTGTTGTGAAGGATCTTGGAGCATTTTGTTTACTAATGCATTCAATGCTCTGTCGTCTTTTCGTGAATTATCTTCTTCAAGTCGTGCAACAACTTCTTTTGCACCCATCAAACGAACTTCTTTATCTTGACTGTTTAAATAGTTTTCCAAATTTTTAATGTATTCATCAGTTAAAACCACTATATTTCTTTTTTCAGTCTTTTTATCCGTTTCACTTGTCGTTTTTGAAGTCTTGTCTTCGCCGGCATTTGAGAATTTTTGTGCGTTTGCCCCTAAACCATTAGCACCACAATTACAACCATAATTGTTTGTATAATATCCGGCACCATAAGATGATGGCCCTTGTTGTTGCGGATAAGTAGGCGCATTAACGTTATATGTCGGTGCTTGAGAACCTGGAGTGGCAACCGATGGATTAAAAATTTGTATATTCACGCCGGAATAATTCGGAGGGGCTTGAATATTATTAGCTTGAGGCTGCGATACCGGTTGTTGGTACTGCATCTGAGTATTATAATTTACCTGAGGTTGTACAGTATTGACCGCAGGTTGCGTTTGATATGAAACTTGATTTTGTTGTGCCGTAATTGTCGGCTGTCCAATACTACTTTGCATGATGCTTTAAACCTTTTACTCCTACTAATATATAAAGTATTTTTAAGACAAAATTTTGCCTTTTTTAATGAAAAATTAAGAAATGTAACAAATTTCACTTTTTTAACATAATTATATATATAATAAGTCTATGGGTAATGAATTAGATTTAGATTTATTAAACTTCTGCATTAAATGTAAAAAATGTGACGATTTGCCATCAACATATTGGTGCACCATACCACAAGAAGGTTGCAACATTGCGGGAATCGTATTCTTAAAACGCGAAGAAGATATGCAGATAGTTCGGCGCGCAAAAGAAGAATTATTGGAATTAAAAATATTAAAAAAGAAAACTACTGATAAAACAAAATTAAATGATTATGAAGATTACGAAAAACGACTAAATTTAATAGTACAAAAATTTGCGCAATACGGCGCTGATAAATGGTAAAAAGCCCCGAAGATACGGGGCTTTTTACTTGTTTTACTAAATATTCATTTTAGCTATTTTTAATCTGTAAAATTCTGTATTTATATTCAATTTATCACCGATATCAAGAAGCGCATTTGCAAATTTTTTAACTTGCGTTTTCTTATAAATCTGTTCATTATCAATAATTTCAGAAATTCTTTGATAAATTTTTGCAAAATAAATATTTTGCGCCTCCGCAATATCAATTTCCAACTCTAACGATGAAACCATATCGAACAATTCTAAAATAACTTCGGTTTGTTGATATTCAAAGCTATAAACCAAACGATTTACATTTTGCAAGATTTTACGTGCAAACAAATCATTTGATTGTTTTTTATTCAATTTAATTCCAATTCTTTTAGCTTCAAAATTCAAATCCATTGCTTGTTGAATAGCATCATTATCCAAATATGCATCACTTTCAGTGACAATTTTATTAAATTTATGACTTAACGCATAGCCAGCCGAAAGCTTAAACTCATCAGGAATGGCCAAGCCAAGACCTTGAAGCTGGTAGATAGAACCTTTGCCGCCATCGTACATATCTTGATAGGTTTGAGCAAATTTACCCAACTTGTCTTTCAATAAGACTTGTAAAATTTTACGACGCTCTTCAATAAAAATATCTTTTAACGTAAAATATTCCTTACCAAAATATTCATCTAAAGCCCTAATTATTTCGGTAATCGAATTCAACATGAATGTCTTAATTAACTCATTTTTCATTTTGTTAAATTCAATATCATCAGAATACTCTTTAATAGCACAATGGAAATCCCCACCGGCATACTGCATCAAAGCAAAAATAACATTTTGCTTTTGCAAAGTAATCTTCGATTTTATCTCAATATGACCAATAACTAAATTTGAACTACCTTTTGAGACTTTTTTATAGGAATGTTTTTTTACTGTATAGCAATATACATTTTCTTCATCCTCAAAATCCTCATACAACGATGAAACCGCCCATAAACTGGCAATTTGTTTACTTGTAACTACCGAAGGTTTGACAAATCTTTCATAGATATCTTTGCCGTTACCATGTTCTGTCAAATTACTTTTTGCATTTGCTAAAATTTCAGTAAATTTAGTTTCAAAATCTTTGTTTGTAAATTTTGTAGCCAACTGAATTGCTCTAGCTGCATATTTCATAATCTGTACGGTTTCAATACCGGAAATTTCGGAGAAGAACCAACCGCAACTTGTATACATTAACATTGCTTGTCGTTGAATTTCCAACAATTCCATAGCGTGGACTTTATCCTTATCAGAAAGATTATGTTTAAAATTACGTTCTTGGAACGCTTTAACATTCATTTCATTACGATCAAGAATAACATCAATGTAGGCATTTCTAACCGCCCAAACATCTTCATTTTTAAAATATTTAGGGCCTTCAGTCTCAAATATTTCGACTAACTCATCTCTCAAATAATCCAAAGCTTCTCTTAACGGTTTACGCCACTTTTGATTCCAACCCGGATGTCCACCTGTAGAACAACCGCAATCTTCTTTCCAACGTCCTACACCATGGAAACAACTCCAAGAAGACGCTTGTTTGATATCCACAATATAATCACTTCTATATTTTTCTAAATATTCACCGTAATTTGTAATCTTGAAACCTTCATCTTGTGCTTTAATTTTCAAAACATAAGAAAGCGCCATATCTCCGAATTTTGTGTGATGTCCATAACTTTCGCCATCAGTTGCAATATGTATAAGTTGCGGATAATCCCTTAAATCCGAAATCCCGTCTTTTAATCTACGGATAAACTTGTTACCATCTTTTAACAATTCATCAAAAGCTACCGATTTTGATATAGCTCCATCATAGAAAAATAAATCAATATATTTTTGCGGATTTGATTTAATATAATATCTATAAGAACGTGCCGGATCAATATTTCCCCAACTCACATCGGTCCAATCCTTATCACTTTCTTTCTTTATTTTCGCAGCTTGATACGGAGATAAAATAGTAAATTTTATACCATTATCAACCAAAACCTCAAGAGTTGCATCATCAACCGCGGTTTCGGCTAACCACATCCCCTCCGGCTTTCTACCAAACCTATATTCAAAATCGCGAATCCCCCATTTGACTTGCGTCTCTTTATCATGATAATTTGCTAACGGCATAATTATATGATTGTAAACTTGAGCAATAGCATTACCATGCCCGTTATGTAGTGAAACACTTTCAATATCAGCTTTTATAATTCTTTCATAAGTAAGCGGAGCATAAACTTCCATCCACGAAAGCAAAGTCGGCCCAAAGTTAAAACTCATATTCTCATAGTTGCTAACAACATCCAATATGCGATTTCTGCTATCCACAATTTTAGATACTGAATTAGGATTATAACATTCTTTATTAATCCTTTCATTCCAATCGTGAAAAGGAAGAGCACTATCTTGTAATTCAATAGCCTCTAACCAAGGATTTTCCCTCGGTGGCTGATAAAAATGCCCATGAATAGTTAAAAATATATCTTTCTTCGCCATACTTAACTCCTAATATACTTGAGTTTTTATTTGTCATTTTCTTTTGGTGTAGTAGAAATAACCACAAAGTTATCAACCTCAAACCATGGGTCACCTAACGCAGTAGAAAATACTCTGCCACTAAATTCAATAATATCGCCGGAATTTAGGTTTATATGCTTTTCAGCTTCTTTTCTATCCAAAAATATTTTCATTTCTGAAAGCGGCACATTATGATCCAAAACATCAGGTCTTTGGATTAAAAATGCAATGTAATTTTCTGAACTCTTCATAGCCGGCGGATAGTCCAAACCTAAAGTTGCAAACTTATCAAACTTAGCTTTTATTTTTATATTTTTATTCAAATACTTTGCCGGATAATTAACAACGTCAAGCGGGTTTGCAACCGCATATATTTTGTTCGATTGCGAAGGTGCTTGAACTGCAATATTCTTAGTTGCAGCAGTTTGTGCAGCTTCCAATGTTTTTGCAGGAATATTTTGAACCGCATGCGCACATCCAATGGCCAAGATTATTGTTAGTGTTGTAATTATGTTTTTATAGTTGTATTTTCTCATAGATACCAAACCCCATAACTTGTATTACAATAATATAATAGCATACAAAATAAATAAGTAAATAAGTAGGCAAGGGAATAATTTTAATTAAGTATACAATAGCTAAAAATCAACCCTTAACATAATTAACAAAATTATTGCATTTTTACTATTTCCGTAATACGATGAAATAACGAGTGTAAAAAGTACAATAATGGAATTAGGTTATGGCATTAAATTTTCAAGAACTGGTTTTTAATTTACAAAAATTTTGGTCCGACTACGGATGCATTATACAGCAACCTTATGATATAGAAAAAGGTGCATCTACAATGAACCCCGCAACATTTTTGCGTTCATTAGGCCCTGAGCCTTGGAATACTGCAATGATTGAACCTTGCAGAAGACCAACAGACGCAAGATACGGCGAAAACCCTAATCGTTTAGGACACTATTTTCAGTTTCAAGTTATCTTGAAACCTTCCCCGGACAATGCACAAGAACTATACTTAAAAAGTTTAGAAGCTATGGGCATTGACTTAAAAGAACACGATGTTCGTTTCGTAGAAGACAACTGGGAATCACCGACTCTTGGTGCGGCTGGTGTTGGTTGGGAAGTTTGGCTTGACGGGATGGAAGTAACACAATTTACATACTTTCAACAAGTTGGCGGAGTTGAAATTAAACCGGTTGCATTAGAATTGACCTACGGTTTAGAGCGTATTGCAATGTATCTTCAAAACAAAGAGTCTGTTTACGATATTATGTGGAACGATACATTAAAATACGGTGATATTTATCTACAAAACGAAATCGAACAGTCAAAATACAATTTTGAAGTATCAAATGCTCAAGATTTATTTACAATGTTTGATTTATACCAAAAAGAAGTCGACAATTGCTTGAGCGCAAAACTTGTACTTCCTGCGTATGATTATGTTTTAAAATGCTCTCATACATTCAACCTTTTGGATGCCCGAGGAGTTATCAGCAAAGATGAACGTATCAACTTTATCAACCGAGTACGAACAATGGCATCTGCAGTTGCAAGATTATATGTTGAACAACGTAAAGAACTTGGTTTCCCATTATGCAAAGAAACAGTAACTGTATAAAATAATGTATTTTACTTAATTAACAAAAGGAATAAGAATGGCTGAAAAATTTAATCGAGCAACATTTAGCAGAAATTTTTTAAAAAACATCACGAGAGTTAAAGCTCCGGACGAAATGCTCGCAGATGCAAGCAAACAAGGGTTGGAAAAGACTCTTGGAGTTTGGGATTTGATTATTCTCGGTGTTGGAGCGATTATCGGTTCCGGAATTTTTGCTGTAGTCGGTATTGCCGCAGCAGGCGCCGCAGACGGTAGCAGTGTCGGTGCCGGACCAGCACTTATCATTTCAATGATTATTGCGGCCATAGCTTGTATATTTTCAGCACTTTGTTATTCAGAATTTGCAACAATGATTCCGGTTGCCGGAGGTGCCTACACATACACTTTTGCAACTTTGGGTGAATTTGCAGCTTGGATGGTTGGTTGGGTTCTGATGCTTGAATATGCAATAGGTTTCATTGCAGTTGCGTGCGCTTGGTCGAACCATTTTGTACAATTCTTGGCCGGTTTTGATAAAATTTTACCGGCTTGGCTTGCGCATCCACCTTTGTGGCTTACAAGTGACCCTTTTACTGTTAGTGCATTGATGGCTGAAGATGCATCGATTCACGTACCTACAATCTTAGGAATTCCGGTGTGCATAAATATACCCGCAATTATAATTGTTCTTTTGAGTACTGCAATATTGGTAAAAGGCACAAAAGATTCAGCCAAAATGACCGGAATAATGGTATTTATAAAATTGGCAGTAATTGCACTTTTTGTATTGGTTGGTGCATTTTTCGTACGTCCAGAAAATTGGACACCTTTTGCACCTAACGGAGCAGAAGGAATTTTTGCCGGCGCATTTTTGATATTCTTTGCATACATTGGATTTGATGCACTTGCAACCGCTGCCGAAGAATGCAAAAACCCTCAGAAAGATTTACCTATCGGAATTATAGGTTCATTATTAATAACTACAGTTGTTTACGTTCTTGTTGCGCTGGTTTTAACCGGTTTGCAAGATACCAGTGCTGCAGTATCATTGGACTTCTTAAAAGCTCCGATGGCATATTGCATGACACTTATCAAACAAAATTGGGCAGCCGGATTGATTTCTATCGGTTCATTGGCCGGCCTTACTTCAGTACTTTTAGTATTGCAAATGGCATCTACACGTATTTTGTATGCAATGAGTAGGGACCATTTCATTTCGGACAAATTTCAAGCTATACACCCAGTGTTTAAAACACCGGCACTTTTAACTTGGACAGTGGGCGGATTGGCTGTTGTCGGAATTTTGACACTAAACTTAAATGTTGCTGCAGAACTTTGCAATTACGGAACATTTACATCTTTCATAATTGTATGTATTGCAGTTCTAATATTGCGCCATACTGACCCCGAAAGAGAACGACCATTTAAAGTTCCTTTCTCCCCTATAACACCAGCCTTGGGCATAATATGCTGCGGCGGTTTGATGATTTACAAATCAATGCAAGCTTCAAGTTCCGCATTGTTATTCCCTGCTTGGTTAGGAATTGGTGCTATTATATATTTACTTTATGGATTTGTTAAAAACAGAACAAATGAAAACAAAATCCACAGAGATTTAGTACACCAAAAAGTTAACACCAACAAATAGGATAAATAAAAACAAATGAATATAAGACAACTTTGCCGAGATTTATTGACGAAGAAAAGCCCCGATGATTTGATTGCCACAGGTAAAAAATCCGAACTTAAAAAAACATTAAATGTTTTTGATTTGATAGTAATTGGGATTGGTGCCGTAGTTGGTACCGGAATTTTTACGATTATCGGAACTGCAATTCAAGGGGGCCCGGAAAGCGTTGGAGCCGGCCCCGCAATTATTGTATCAATGTTCTTGGCTGTAATTGCGTGTGTATTTTCTGCACTTTGTTACTCTGAAATCGCAGCAATGCTACCGGTTGCCGGAAGTGCTTATGCTTATACTTATGCGACAATGGGTGAATTTATGGCTTGGATGGTCGGCTGGATATTAATGTTGGAATATGCCATCGGGAATATTACAGTTGCTTGCGCTTGGACAGGATATTTAACCCAATTTTTAAAAGGTTTTAGCCATATTTTACCTAGTTTTGTCACTAATTTCCCGATATGGTTGAGGTATGATTATAGAGCAGTGGCAATGATGTGTGATAAAAATGGTTGGGATATGCACGATAAAATACCTTATTTGTTCGACACAATTCCTATTGCAATAAATTTGCCGGCAATATTTATTGTTCTTGTCTTAACGTTGCTATTGATAAAAGGCGTTAAAGAATCCACCAGATTTGCAAGTATTATGGTTGCCGTAAATATGTTTATGATTCTTTCTTTTATTGTTGTAGGTGCATTTTATGTAAAACCTGAAAACTGGACACCTTTTGCACCTAACGGATTTGAAGGAATTTTTATGGGTGCATTCTTGATATTCTTCGCATATATCGGATTTGACGCAATATCAACTACAGCCGAAGAAACCGAAAACCCTCAAAGAGATTTGCCTATTGCTATTATCGGAACTCTTATTATCTGCACATTATTATATGTCTGCGTAGCACTTGTTTTGACCGGTATTGTTCCGTTAGGCAATATTGATATACAAGCACCTATTGCGCACGCTATGCGAGTTATAGGCAAAGATTGGTTCGCCGGATTAATCTCGATAGGTGCATTGTGCGCACTAACATCAGTATTATTAATTTATCAACTTGGCACAACTCGAATTTTGTATGCTATGAGTAGAGATAGATTTTTACCAAAATCGCTTAGGGTAATTCATCGAAAATTCAGAACTCCGCATGTACTAACTTGGATTGCCGGTCTGATAGTTATCGTTTGTGCACTATTCATGGATTTGAATATATCCGCTGAATTATGCAATTTTGGAACGTTCACATCCTTCATAATTATCTGTATTGCAGTTTTAATGCTTAGAAAGTCCGATCCTACTCGTGAAAGACCTTTCAAAGTTCCGTTTTGCCCTTGGTTCCCAATTTTTGGAATTTTAGCTTGTGGAGGTTTGATGGTTTATTCTATGCAATCATTAAAAACTTCATCTATATATTTCCCGCTATGGCTTGCTATAGGGGTTGCAATCTATGCCGGATACGGATACAAACAAAAAAGGTTGGAAGCTAAACAATTACTAAAAAGAACTCAAAGACAAGCAGAAAATATCGCACTTAAAGATTAAGTAATGCAAAGCTTTTGAAAATTTATTTTTGATTGTTATAATAAAAGATAATATGAAAAATAAAATATATAAAAAGATTTTATTGATAGTTTCTACAATACTTTTATCGCTGATTTTGCCTTGCAATAAAAGTTATTGTGTTGATATGGATAAAGACATGGTTTTAAAAAGCGGCATTTCCTTAGTTGAAAATGTTCCTCAAGGCTTGATGGGAAATTGGAGGGTATTCTCCGAACTCAAGAAAACCGATAATCCTTCTCGTTTTAAGTCCCAAAACATTGATTTATGGAACTTGTCAAAACAAAACGGCGTCATAAAATTACAAAATCCATTTTCGGGAGCTGAAGCCGAAATAAATGTAGATGAAGTTTCAGATAATTTCATTAAGTTTACAAAAATAGGAAAATATGACTCCAAAAGATTGACAGATACAGTCGAATTAAGGTTAAATAATAATAGTTTCACCGGAGTAAATATAATTAAGCTTGAAAGTTTATCCGATATTGATAACAGCGTTATAAAGACGGAAACTGCACGCTACAATTTGAAAGGTGAAAGGATTTCAGGAACAAGTATATTTGAATAGCGAGGATTTTATATGCAAAGTTACGAATTTGACACAATAATTTTAGGTGGAGGCCCAGCAGGGTTATCAGCAGGAATTTATGCCAGTCGTGGAGCAGTATCAACTGCAATTATTGATATTAATATGATGGGTGGTCAACCTTCTAATTATTTGGAATTGGAAAATTATCCAGGATTTTCTCTTGTCGGCGGGTATGATTTGATGGAAAAATTCGAAGAACACGCCGATAAATTCGGTGTAAATAAATTTCCTATGCAAGAAATTGAAAAAATAGATTTGCTTGCAAATCCTAAAATTATCATTACAAAAGAAGCTGAATTCAAAGCTAAAACCGTAATATTGGCAATGGGCGCACAACCTATGAAATTAGGTGTTGCGGGCGAAAAAGAATTTGTTGGCAGAGGTGTGAGTTATTGCGCAGTATGTGACGGAGCATTCTATAGAGACAAAATTGTTGCAGTTGTCGGAGGAGGCAATGCCGCAGTTGAAGAAGCAATGTATTTGACAAAATTCGCAAGCAAAGTTTATTTAATTCACAGAAGAGACGAATTGCGTGCAGATAAAATTGTTCAAGAACGTGCGTTTGCAAATGAAAAAATCGAATTTGTATGGAATAGCGTTGTAAAAGAAATTAAAGGTGAGGATTTGGTTACTACCGTAGTGTTGGAAAACACCAAAAACGGAAATATTACTGAATTGGCAACAAACGGAGTCTTCCCATATATTGGTATGACCCCAAATGTCGAAATGGTAAACGGTCAAATTCAACAAGACAGAGGCGGATTTATTATCACTGACGAAACAATGAAAACCTCAATTGACGGAGTTTTTGCAATAGGCGACATTAGAACAACTCCGTTAAGACAAGTTATAACTGCGGCTGCAGACGGAGCTATTGGCGCAGTATATGCCGTAAAATATATTGAAAGCTTAAAAGAAGTTGCGGTATAATAACAAGCCTATTTAAAATATTTTAACAAAAAGCGCAAAAAATTTTTTTCACGTGTTTTCACTTTTAACAAGGAGAAAACATGATAATTAATAATACTTATTCAAATGATAAATTTACCGGTGCCTTCAGAATTAAACCGATAGAAACCCTTGCACAAAAAGAAATTCCCGAACTATTTACACAAGGCAGACAAGTGTTTAATAATATTATAGAAGAAGGGGATGAATTTATCGTAGTGCGCAACAATTACGATAAACGAATCGCAAAATACATTACCGAAAACAATCTTAAAGATATCGAATATTATCCGGATATCAATACTTCTTGCCATTTAGACAGCGAACAACCCGAAGGATTGTTAGCATTATTAAAAAATAAATCATTACGTATTATCACTGATTTAGAAGAGATGATGGCGGTAGTCAAAAAACAAAAAAAAGCTCCGAAACCTATAAACCCCGAAACCGAAACCGAAAAAATTGCAAACGCACTACGTTTACATATTGAAAACCCCGAAACTACTGTTACAAAAAACTTTTTAACAATAAGAGACAACGCAAAACAGCGTACAATAAGCGTTGTTATGCAAGACAACGGCAATAAATACGTATATGTGCGTCCCGATTCTTCATGCGAAGAAACTATTAAATGTTTCATTAATAAAAAGGGAGAAATCCTACATTCATACGAAACACCAAAAGAAATACATAAATTTTTTAAACATTTCCAAAAAACAAAAAGTGATATTGAATAAAAACTCTTTTGTATTCAAATTTTTTATATGTAGTTCACTTGTTGACAATAACAAACACATGAGATATTATTTTTTTGAAATTAGATAATAGTTCAAAAGGAGAGTGCAAATGGCTAGATTTTTGTTTTTGGTATTAATATTAGCCGGGATAATCGGAGGATTTATGAATCGTGAAAACCTCCCAACAAAAGTTTCGAACAAAACATCCTATACCGCAATTAGCGAACAAAACAAAAGACAAAACAGTGCGCAAAACACAAATAACATCCAAAAATCAAACACTTATACTGCAAAAATTTCAGCCAATAGCGTTAGACAATACTTCAAACAAAAAAATATTAGATATAGCAGTTACGGCAAAAAAATCGTTTTTTATGATGCATCTTCATCTAGTTGTCCATACGCCGCACAATTTAATAAAGAGATGCAATCTATAATTTCAAGTGGCTCATATAGCATGAAATATGATTTCAAAATTCTACCGGAGATGGGTACAATAAGCTCCGTTTCAGATGCTGATTACGAAAAAATGAAAAAATACAACATTCCAACTAATGGATTATTACCGGAATCAATCGCTAAACCGATTTTAGATTTTCATAAAGCTTGCGGTTTGTTTTGCATAATAGATTCGGACTACAACATGATATACTCAACTTCGGCATTAGGAATGAATGATATAAGATTACTAAGAAACACTCTGAACAATTTATAAAAACTAACATTTTATTTAATAAAACATTCAATTTTGACTTTAAAAATTTAAAATCAAGACTTGATTTTTAGATGTATTAATGATAAATTAGAGATACCGCATGGGACTATGGCACTCTGCCG